>ONXT01000305.1 GCA_900321845.1 uncultured Bacteroidales bacterium
GCATAGTTTTCAAAAAGGTTGTTCCAGAGTGCCTTGTCGGCAATCTGTCGGGCATCCGCTTGAGCGACGGCAAGTTCATCGGGGCTGAGAGCGGCGAATTCCTTCATGGCTGCGATGATCTGTCGGCACACGTCGTCGTCGTTGTCGTCGGTGCGCTTCACCACGCGCACGCCGTGCTGTTGCGGGAAGTTGTCGTTCACCCACATCCCGAAACCGGCCAGCGAGGTGGTGATGGTCGGGATGCCGAAAGCCACGCTTTCCAACGGCGTATAGCCCCACGGTTCATAATAAGAGGGGAAAACGGTGAGGTCGAAACCGACGAGGGTGTCGTAATAGTTCAGATTGAAGATGCCGTCCTTGCCGTTGAGATAGATAGGGGCGAAGACCACTTTCACGCGACTTTCCGGCGCATTATCCACGTTCAGACGATTCAACTCCTTGATAATCGGGTCGTTATAAGGGTCGTGAAGTGGATGAGTGGCATAGTCGCGAAGCACGGCGCAGTCGGCATTCTCAAAAATCTTATGCGAATTCAACTTCTCTGCCAACTCGTTGCGACGACCGCTCACGCCGGCGGGAACCATGATGAAAGCGACAACCTCCCGTTGCGGATTACCATCCTGAAACTCCGCCAACGACCTGATAAACAAGTCAATGCCCTTGTTTTTGAACTCGTAGCGTCCGCTGTTTAACACGAAGAGTGCATCTTCGGAAATCGGCTGTTGCAACAAAGCAGACGCTACTTGCTGCAGTCTGTCGCGGGCGATCTGCCTTTTCTGACGATAAAGATCCCCTTGTGGGACGAAGTCATCCTCAAACCCATTGATGGTAATCTCGTCCGTCGGTTTGCCGAAGAAGGCGACGCATTCCTTTTCCGTGATTTGGCTGACTGTCGTGTAAGCGTCCGCGGTTTGGACGGAGAGGTTTTCCAGGGAAAATTTCGACTGAACGCCGAAGCGGTTGGCGGTTTCCTGTGGATTGTACTGGCCGATATTGTCGTACAGCGGGAGCCCGTTGCCTGCAATGCAACGCCCCAAAACGGTGGCGTGCGTGGTGAAAACAGTGGCGATTTGAGGAGCGTTTTCCTCTAGATAGAGGATGCCGCCGCCGGTCATCCACTCGTGGAAATGGGCGATGATTTTGTCCAAAGAGGTGCAGTAATACTGGTAGAAACTCTCAATCACCTTGCCGGCTGCATAGCCAAAAAGCAGGGGTTCCACGTAATCCCACTGTCCGCTGATGGAATCCAGCTTGAATTTGAGCCAGAATTGTGTTAAAATGGCGTCTTTTTTCTCAAAGTAGGGGGTGAAATCGACAAGGATGACGATGGGGTTGCCCGCCACATTCCAACGTCCGATTCTTATCCGCAGCCCCTCCTGCTGAGCGACCTCGCGCCAGTTCTTGAAAAGGTTCTCGTCCTCGATGAAGTCGGTACTGTCGGGCTCTTTCGACACGTCGGGGCCGATGCAGATGTAGTTGTTTTTGAACTTGTTGACCACAGTCAAGGCTTTCGTAGAGAGCACCGTATAGATGCCTCCGACCTTGTTGCAGATCTCCCAGCTGGTTTCAAAAATATAATCGGGTTGGATGTTTTGGAATGAGTCTTTTTCCATTATTGTATAACGTATTGGTAATAAGGGGGATAATTAATCCCAAATGAAAACGCAAAAGTAACGCAAAAACATGAGATTATGCATGATTCCCAAAGATTTTTTCATGTTTTTTTTGTTGAAAAAAGGGATTGTGAAAGAAATCAGCTTGGGTTTACTTCGCAAGGAAACGCCGCAAGCGGGACAATCCTTCCAAAGCCACCTCACGACCAGCGTCATAGACGCTTTGCATTTTCCTTCTATTGTGGGTGAGATGGCTGACAGGCAATTCCGTCTTAGGCCGGATTACGAGCACCTTGCCCGCCTCTTCCTGCTCGCGCACATAGGCCAATTGCTCGTTGTACATTCGTGGGCGGTCCTGCATCGCCTGCGCAAACAAGGGGTATTTGCGCAACAGCTGCTTGATAAATGTGAACATCGGTATCTGATTTTTCACGTAGCCTATCGGATGAGTAAGCACGATGACATTACGGGCAAAGCCTTTCTGTTGGAAA
>ONXT01000304.1 GCA_900321845.1 uncultured Bacteroidales bacterium
GTGCCGAAGTTGTTGGTCTCGCCTATGAAGGCGAAAATGTCCATCGTCATTCTCCGCATGGAAAACGGATAGTAGCAGGTGTCGATGAGGTTGACGAGCAATGCCAAAGAGTTGACGATGCCCAAGTACCAGTTCCCGATGGTTCTGAATAGCTTGGATGAAATGAAGTTGAAGGGAAGAAGCATGAAAATGAAGTAAGGGATGTTGATAATCAACAACATCGCCACATCAAATCGGATGCCGGCCAGAAAATAGATGGGTTTTGCATCAGGAAAGGCCGTTGAGTTGAATAGAAAGAATGTCAGTCGCGAAAGCGAAAAGATGAGAATCAGCCCCAAAAACCGAAGAGTCAAAACGCTGAGAGGCGAATGGAGTATCCTGCTTTGCAGTTTTAAGTCGTTCATTTTTTGCGTTTTTTGGACTTGTTGTAAAATTCTTCGTAGAGGAGTTGAACACGCGGGTCTTTCTTCACGCAGTTGCACTCTTCCATCTCCTTTGCCGAAATCAGATGCTGCTTGGCGCGTTCCGTTTGCCCGTTCAAAAGGTTGTACAGGGCGTCGATGATGAGATTGTCGTAAATCAATTGCTGCGCCGTATCCATCACAAAAGGTCTCGGCGTGATGTCAATGGGGGAGGACGCCGTTGTGTCTGTCGGAACCTCCTCCGCGACAACCGTCTCTTGGATTATCGGTTCGTTCACCGGTGCATTCTGTGTGCTTTCATTGTCTATGTTGAAATCACTGCGCCTGCTTTCCAATTCATTGATGAAACTGGTGAATTTGCTGGAAGTCTCGATTTCATCGATGTTGGCCGACCGATAGTCGTAGGCGTAATCCAGGAATTTGTAGGCCAAGTCATAGTTCTTGCGTTTCCATGCCACTTGGGCGATGGTTAGATAAGATTCGTAAATTCCTGATTTTGAACGAATTATTCCGTGGTAATAGTCATCGTTGCAATAGGAGGTCGGCATGTTGTGGCAAAAGTTCTCCAAAGTCTGGAAAATCGGGAGCGCATCGGATGCGTGCCCAAGTTTGACCAAAGAGTCGCCCATCGTGAAGAGATGGTCGTAAAACAGGGCGGTGAAATCCGACATTTCGTTTTCATGACGGCGGAGCAGAGGGGCTTCATTGTAAATGATATGAATGTCTTCGATACATTCGTCGTATTTCCCGAGGTCGAATAGTATTTTGGTCTTTAGAATCAGCGCGTCAGTGTTCAACGGGTTGAATTGCAGAGAGCGGTCGAGGTAGTATTCCGCGAGAATGGTATCGAAAAGTTCTATCTCCTCCACAGCCATCTGGTAGAACATGGTGTCGACGCGATGACGTTGGATTTCCAGCGTGTCTTTCAGCCACAGCAATTGTTGCTCCAGTGTATCGCAGCGATGGATAGTTGGATAGTAGTCGATTTGGTCGCAGAAATGCAGGTTGGGGATGCTGTTCTTACGGAAATCCGACATTTGCTCCAGCATGTCCTTTACAAAAAGATAGTGGAGCGACACCACTTCCGGATTGTCGATGCTGATTTTGGCGATTCTTTTCTCAAGGTCCGGGACGAAATGCTCCGCCTTTTCACAGTTGAAATTGTTTTGTGAAAAGGCAAAAAAAGAAACCATCGTCAAACAAATGGCGATGGGGATTCTATAGGTTGTTGATTTACGAAACATCAATTCAAAAGAAGTTTTTGAATCGTCTCTTCCAAGTCATCGTGAGACATTGCACCGCCCACGCTTTGGGGTTGCTTCGTGGGATGGAAAAACACTAAAGTCGGGATGCTTTCAACCCCGAAGGCCTGAGCCAAGTCGGCATGGCGATCAACATTGACTTTGTAGATGATGATTTGTCCGGAATACTTCTTGGCGAATTCCTCCATAAAGGGGGCGATACTGCGGCACGGACCACACCAATCGGCGTAAAAATCAACGATGGCGGGCAGTTGGCCTTTGAATCTGACACCTTTTTCCTCGTCAAATTCGCATACTTTCCTTGTGAATTCGGCCGTAGAGTTGATCACTTGAACGGTTTCAATCACCTTGCTGCTTTCCTCTTCTATGCTTTGGTTCTCAACGACTTCAATTTCTGTCGGGGTGGTCTCTTCCGATGGTTCAGTGGCCGTGGCATCGGTATCCGATACACTTGGACGGCAAGCTCCTAGTATCAAACCGATGGACAGAAGCCCGCAAAATGCTTTTATTTTCAAGCTTGACATAATCTGATTTTTAATGGTTAATGGCAAAGGAATGTTATTTTTTTCTGGCACGGATGATGGCGCCGGTTTTGGTTTTGGCGATTCGGAGCCAGTCTAAAAGCGGGCGGTAGGCGGGGCAGGTGAACTGGCAACAACCGCATTCAAGGCAGTTCATGATGCCGTAATTTTCGCAGTCGTCGTAGCGGGCTGCTTCGCTGAAAGCCTGCAGCTTGTAGGGTTCCAGTCCCATCGGGCAGGCTTGGACGCACTTGCCGCAACGAATGCAGTTGAGCGCCTGGCCTCTTTTGGATTCGCTTTCGTCCATGAACAGAATGCTGGACATTCCCTTGACGATGAAGGCGTTCGGATTGGTCATCGCTTTGCCCATCATCGGTCCGCCGCTGATGATTTTGCCGGTGTTTTCAGGGATGCCGACTTTTTCGTAGATGTCTTGGAGCGGAGTCCCGATTCTGATTTGGAAGTTGTGTCTGTGTTCGAGATTCTTTCCGGTGACGGTGGTGTAAATTTCTACCAAGGGTTTGTTTTTCTGAACCGCTTCGTAAACGGCATGGGCGGTGGTGAGGTTATTGACGATGCAACCGGCGTCAATCGGAAGTTTCCCGCTGGGTACCTCGCGACCAGTGATGGATTTAATCAGTTGCTTTTCAGCACCTTGCGGGTATTTTGTTTTCAACATGTAAACCTCGATGCCGGGGATGTTTTTCGTTTTTTCTTTCAATAAGGCTACTGCATCGGGTTTGTTGCTTTCAATGCCGATGCAGACGTGAGCTGCGTCGGAGGCCTTTTGCAGGGCTTGGATGCCAATGATGCACTCGTCGGCTTTTTCCATCAGCAGCCGGTAGTCGGTGGTGATGTAGGGCTCGCATTCGGCGGCGTTGATGAGCAGATAGTCAACCTTTTGTTCGGGTTTGAGCATATACTTGATGTGGGTGGGAAAACAGGCGCCGCCCAAGCCGACGATGCCGCAATCTTTCATGCGGTTGATGATTTCCTGTTTAGAGAGGGTGATTTCGGTTTTCAGCTCCGGAGAGGTGTCGATGCCCTCCATCCATTCGTCGCCCTCCA
>ONXT01000302.1 GCA_900321845.1 uncultured Bacteroidales bacterium
AAAATCGTGAAAACCGGTCCGAAAGAGCTGGCCCTCGAATTGGAAAAACGTGGTTACGAGTGGATTAAAAATGAATATGAACAGCATAAATTACAATAGCGTAATGACTCCATTTACCGAATTTATCCAGACGCTGTTTGCCGAAAACAAAACACAACTACCTTATACAGAAGAAGTTGCAAAAATCAGAGAAGAAGGGTTGCGCACTTTTTCCGAAAAAGATTTCATTGTTTTCAAAAAAGAGAACAAAGAGATTTTCGAAGAATCCATTGCCAATTCCACCAATTGGCAGTTGCAATTGACCGCCCCAGCCTATCGTCCTGTGGAGGAATACTTTAAGTGCAAGGTGGAAAACATTGATACTCAGATGTTTTTCTTCCAAAACGGATGGTTCGTCAATGATGGGAAAAGACTGTTTGTCGATGAAAAAGGGGTGATCATCGGTTCGCTTTTCGCTGCTTTGGAGCAATATCCGCAGCTGGTGCTCCCCTACCTCACCGAACACCCCTCCGAAAAAGAGAACACGCTTTCCGCTTTGAACCGAATGCTCTTCAGCGACGGACTGTTTGTCTATGTTCCTGACAATGTGGTCGTTGAACGTCCCGTGCAACTCATTTCCCTCATTGATTCCAACAAAGATCTGCTGCTGAACAACCGCAACCTGATCATTGTCGGGAAAAATGCGCAACTCACTTTCATTCAATGCGATGACTCCATCCACTTCAAGAAGAGCTTTATAAACAATGTGACCAAAACCTACTTGGACGAAAGCGCGAAATTCTTCTACTACAAAATGGAGAACAAGGATGCCGACTCGCTATTATTCAATGAGTTGGAAGTGATGCAGAAGGCACATTCCGAATTTTATTCCAATGCGATGACCTTCAATGCTGGATACATTCGCAACCGACTGAACGTCTATCTCAAAGAGCCCTTCTCCCGCGCCAACCTGTACGGACTTTATCTGGTGGACAAGAAGCAACACGTTGACAACCAGATATTTGTGGACCATCAAATGCCAGACTGCGAAAGCCACCAGCTTTACAAGGGCATTGTGGATGAGTCGGCGACCGCCCATTTCCTCGGACACGTTTTGGTGCGTCCAGATGCACAGAGGACCGTGGCAAACCAGACCAACCGCAACATCGCACTGACCGACGAAGCACACATCACCTCCAAGCCTTTCCTCGAAATCTACGCCGACGATGTGAAGTGCAACCACGGCACAACAGTCGGTCAGTTGGACGAGGAGGCGATGTACTACATCCGCACTCGCGGCATCTGCGAGCACAGCGCGCGCAAGCTGCTGATGTTCGCTTTCGCAAACGAAATCGCGGACTTCATCCTAATCGACTCATTAAAAGCACGTTACAAGGAGATGATTCGCAAACGTCTCAATGGGGAACTCACCATTTGCGACCATTGCGTGCTGCACTGTCCCTACGTAAATGAATAGAATTGAAGATTTTCATAAAAAAAGACTACACTTTATGCAAAAATCTTGTACTTTTACTGATTAAAATTTGAAACCCCGACTTTTATATAAAATACTATTTATCAATTAATTACAAAAGAAGAAAAAGAAATGCAGGTTCTTAAAACGGTGGATGAACTGAAAAATGCAATGTTCCGTATCCGTCCCACAGGCAAAACAGTGGGACTTGTACCGACGATGGGAGCACTGCACGAAGGCCATCTTTCATTAATCAAAAGGGCACGCAAAGAGAACCAGATAACGGTCTGCTCCATTTTCGTGAACCCCACGCAATTCAACAACCAGGATGACTTGGCAAAGTATCCGAGGACACTGGATGACGACTTGAAATTGATCGAACCCTACGTTGATTTCGCGTTCGCTCCCACTCCCGAGGATGTTTACAAAGTTCCGGCAACCGAGCATTACGACTTCGGCATGCTGGAAAGAGTGATGGAGGGTCCGATGCGCCCCGGTCATTTCAACGGCGTGGCCATCATCGTCAAACGCCTGTTCGACTGGGTACAGCCCGACCGCGCCTATTTCGGAGAGAAGGATTTCCAGCAGATTGCCATCATCAAGGATTTGGTGCGCCAATACAAACTGCCCATCACCATCGTTCCCTGTCCCATTGTGCGCGAAGAGAGCGGCCTCGCCCTCAGCTCCCGCAACAAACGCCTGAGCGAAGACGAACGCAAGCGCGCCGCCAACATCTACAAGATTTTGAAGGCTTCCACCCAATTGGAGACCACCAAAGTTGCTGACATCCAGAAGTTTGTGGCAGACGAAATCGCCAAAAACCCGGGATTCAAACTCGAATACTACGAAATCGTGGATGGCGAAACGCTGCAAATCCTCCGCGACCTGAACGACAGCGACTCCGTGGTCGGCTGCATCACCGTTTATGTGGGCGAGGTGAGACTGATTGACAATATTAGATATAAATAGCGAGCTGAACATCTTAATAAACGAATCATGCAAATTGAACTTTTAAAATCGAAAATACATCAAGTGGCTGTTACAGAGGCCAATTTGAATTACGTGGGCAGCATCACCATTGACGAGACTTTGATGAAGGCCGCCAATATGATTGAGAACGAAAAGGTTCAGGTTTTGAATATGAACAATGGCGAACGCCTTGAGACTTACGTCATTAAAGGCAAAAAAGACTCCGGCGTCATCTGCCTCAACGGTCCCGCCGCCCGCAAAGTAGCCGTCGGCGACATCGTCGTCATCATCTCCTATTGCTCCATGGATTTCGAGGAGGCCAAGAAATTCAAACCCACCATCATCTTCCCCA
>ONXT01000300.1 GCA_900321845.1 uncultured Bacteroidales bacterium
TGCCGAAGTTGTTCTCTTCCACCTTTTTCTGCGCCCGTTCGGTGGACTTGGTAATCATGCTATGCTGGATCACTTCGCCGTCCTGCAAGCCGATTCTGTCCATCACATTGGCGATCTTCTCGGAGCCGAAGAGGCGCATCAGTTTGTCTTCGAGGGAGACGTAGAATTGGGAGCTGCCCGGGTCGCCCTGACGACCGGCACGACCGCGCAACTGGCGGTCAACGCGGCGGGAGTCGTGGCGTTCGGTGCCGATGATGGCCAAACCGCCCTTCTCCTTCACGCCGGGTCCCAACTTGATATCGGTTCCACGCCCGGCCATGTTGGTGGAAATCGTGACGGTACCCGGCTGACCGGCTTCGGCAACGATGTCAGCCTCCTTCTTGTGCAACTTGGCGTTCAAGACGTTGTGCTCGATATGACGGCGGGTGAGAATCGTGGAAAGCAACTCGGAGGTCTCCACATCGGTCGTGCCGACCAAAACCGGACGTCCCTCTTCGTGGAGTTCCAGAATCTTGTCAACCACGGCTGCATACTTTTCACGCTTGGTCTTATAAACCAAATCCTCCGCATCGATTCTCGCAATCGGACGGTTGGTCGGAATCACGACCACATCCAGTTTATAGATGTTCCAGAACTCGCCGGCCTCGGTTTCGGCGGTACCCGTCATACCGGCCAGCTTCTTGTACATTCTGAAATAGTTCTGCAAGGTGATGGTGGCATAGGTTTGCGTGGCGGCCTCCACCTTCACGTTCTCCTTCGCCTCAATGGCCTGGTGCAGCCCGTCGGAGTAACGGCGTCCTTCCATAATACGACCCGTCTGCTCATCAACGATTTTCACTTTATTGTCGATGATGACGTATTCCACATCCTTCTCGAACATCGTGTAGGCTTTCAGCAGCTGCTGAACGGTGTGGACGCGCTCGGAAGCGATGGAGAACTCGCGGTAGATGTCCGACTTGCGGATGGCCTTTTCCTTCGGGTCGAGATTTTCGTGCTCGAGCTGACTGATTTGGCTGCCCACGTCGGGCAGTACGAACAACTTCGCTTCGTCGGCGGTTCTGGAAACAGCCTCGATACCCTTTTCCATAATGTTGACGGAGTTCAACTTCTCCTCAATGACGAAGTTCAGACCATATTTACCGAAAGTGATTTCCTTGAGCATAGCCAGACTGCTGTTATCGAACTGTGGATCAACAGCCTTGACGCTGCTCAACATCGCTTCGTAGGTATGCTTGAGTTCCAGTTCCTTCGTGTCACAATCGGCGATGCGGCCTGAGAGCGTGGAGGAGATCATCTCCTTGTAGTCAACGAAGGCGGCGTTGTCAGTCGGGGTTTCCAGATAAGCATCGAGGGTGGCGATGTCCTGCGACAATTTGAAAATATTGGCGAAAGACTTGGCGAACTTGCCCGCATCTTCCATCTCGATGGTTTCAGAGAGTTGTTTCTTCACCTCTGCAAGCATCGTTTCAGACTCTTTCTTCGCCGTGGCGGCATCCTTACGGAAGTTCTCGGTTTCCTTCTTCTTCTGGCTATCATCCAGGGTGGAAATATGGGTGCGCGCAGCTTCCAAGTTCTCGAAACGCTGGTTCAGCTTGTGGATTTTCTCGTTCAATTCATCATCGAGGATGGTCAGGTCGTTATCAATGATGAACATATTGCGGTTTTGTTCCTGCATATAGAAACCTTCGGTGCGGAGCAGGACGTTCTTGATATTGGGTTCGCTGAGGAATTTGATGAGGGCGGGGTTTTTGGGCAGGCCACGTTGGCAGCGGAGCAGCAGTTGGGCGCCAAGTTCCTGTGGTTTGATTTCCGGATTTTCGCTCACCAGTTTTTTAGCCTTTGGCAGAATGGCGGAAATCAGAGACTTTTGAGCGTTGTACAGTTTTTCGACGATGGGTTTGTAGCGGTCGAACTCCTGCTGGTCGCCGCGAGGAGTGGGGCCAGAGATAATAAGAGGGGTACGGGCGTCATCGATGAGGACGGAATCGACCTCATCCACAATGGCGTAGTTATGAGGGCGTTGCACCAGCTCGGTCAGGTTGCGCGCCATATTGTCACGCAGGTAGTCGAAGCCGAACTCGTTGTTGGTGCCGTAAGTGATGTCGGCTTCGTAGGCTTTGCGGCGATCCTCCGTGTTGGGTTCATGCTTGTCGATGCAATCGACGGTCAAGCCGTGGAACTCGTAGAGGAGGCCCATCCACTCGCTATCGCGCTTGGCGAGGTAGTCGTTCACGGTAACCACGTGGACGCCCTTGCCCGGGAGTGCGTTGAGGTAAACAGGAAGCGTAGCCACCAAAGTCTTTCCTTCACCGGTCGCCATCTCCGCGATTTTACCCTGATGGAGAACCACACCGCCGATGAGCTGCACGTCGAAGTGGCACATATCCCACTTGATCATATTGCCGCCCGCCATCCAGGCATTGTGGTAACGGGCTTTGCCGTCCACGATTTCAACGCAATCGCGGGTGGCAGCGAGGTCCATGTCGCGCTGGGTGGCAGTCACCTCAACAATTTCGTTGTCTTTGAAGCGGCGAGCAGTCTCCTTCATCACCGCAAAAGCCTCGGGCAGAATGTCGTCGAGCACCTCCTGCGTTTTCTTGTAGGAGTTCTTTTCCAGATGCTCCATCTCCTTGTAAAGCTCCTCTTTGTGGGCGATGGGCATATCGTAATTGTCGTTCAGTTCCAGTTTGATTTCAGCGATGCGGTCTTCGTCTTCCTTTACCGCTTCACGGATGATATCCTTGAATTCAATGGTCTTGGCACGGAGTTCATCATTCGTCAGTTTCTTGATGTCCTCATACGCCTCCAAAATGCTGTCTTTAATCGGGTTCAACTGCTTGAGGTCTCTATCTGCTTTAGTACCAAACAGTTTCGCTAAAAAATTTGCCATAAGTTCTATAAATTACATTCTAAAAAAACGGGTGCAAAAATACGATTTTTTGGCGATTTAAACGTATGGTTGACGTAAATTGTTTGCAAGCTAAAATCACAAAATTGTTGTATTTTTGCGGCTCAAAAAATCACCATGAACATCCTGCATCTTCTGAGCTGGTACCCCACCCCCGAAAATCCGATGAACGGCAACTTCTGCCTGAAGCAGATCGCCTCGGTTTCCGACCGGGTAGATTCTGTGGCGCTTACGGTCGTGCTCGATGAAAAAGCCACCGCCAAAGAGCTGGAGGTTATTGAGCATCCGAACTTCAAGCATATTTACATCCACCTCCGGCCGTACCATGGTCCATTCAGCAGATTTGTTAATAAATCTGCTGAATGGACCATGGTACGGCCGGAGGTGGACGTAGATGTGGTTGAAATTCGGATGGTCAATCACTTCTACCTCTTTGGCAGTGGCTTTTTCATCAAGCACGACCGTAAGCGCCACAGAATCTACCCGGTCGGAAA
>ONXT01000299.1 GCA_900321845.1 uncultured Bacteroidales bacterium
TAAGCGGCCTCGGTGATCAGTTTCGGGTATTCAGGATTTGCAATCGGATTTTCACCGATTTGCGCCGTGAAGGCCTTCTTCAGCTCTTCCAAGAAAGGTTCCGCCACCTCTTCCGCCACCGCTATCTGGTTGATATTGATGCAGATCTGTCCCGCGTTACACAACTTGAAGAAGGCGATCTTGCGGGCTGCGTCGGCAAGGTCGGCATCGCGGCGCACCACGCACCAGTTGCCGGTTTCGCCGCCCAGCTCGAGTGCGACGGGGGTGAGATTATCGGCGGCGGCGGCCAGCACGTGCCTGCCCACGGCGGGCGAACCGGTGTAGAAAATCTTGTCGAACCGCTGCGCAAGGCACAGATCCGCCACGTCGTGCCCGCCATCGATGAGGGTGATGTACTCGGGCGGGAACACCTCCGCAAAGAAACGTTTGAGTACGGCGGTGCAGGCCGCCGACTTGCTGCTGGCTTTCACCACCACTGTGTTGCCGCCGCACATCGCCGCCGCCACCACGCCGATGGTGAGCAGGAACGGGAAGTTGAACGGACTGATGACCAACGACACGCCGTATGGCATCTTGTAAACCTTGGTAATCAGACTCGGAAAACACATCAAACCACTGAAGTGGATTTCGGGGCGGGCCCAGCGGCGAAGTCCCCGTATCATCTCGTTGATTTCCAAGATGGTGGGACCCACATCGCAGAGGTATGCTTCCACGCGGCTGCGTCCGAGGTCTTCCTTCAATGCGTCTTCAAATTCAGCGGCGTGGGAAATCACCGCCGCCTTCAGCTTCTTGAGCTGCTGGATTCTCCATTTGATTGGCAATGTCCTGCCCGTGCGGAAGAACTTGCGCTGGGCGGCGACAATTTCGGCGATTTGTTCGTAAGAGTAGGGCATGATTTGTGGGTAAATGAGCGGCAAAGGTACGACAAAAATTGAAAACTGAAAATTGAAAACTAAGAACTGAATAAGTAGTTAAACAGTTATGTCCATGTGCAAAAAATACATTATTTTTGAGAGATGTGGTTTTTGTTGCCAACAAGAGCTTCTTATTTTTGTGATTTATTCTTATTTTTTTTCTTCTTGAACTTCTTCCAAAATGGAGGCTCGTCGTCATCTAATTCAAATGTGATCCATGCTGCTACATGTAAACTTGTCAGTAACACAAACCACCAATCTCTAAAAATATCATTCCAAGGGAGTTTGTTTTCATGCCATACAAGATGTTTTTTAGCCTGTTTTTTGTAGAGTCATAAAATTTTGTATCTCTACTTTCGTTTGAAAATTGCACGTATGAAAAAAATCCGACTTATAATCACTATCTTAATGGCCGTCCTGATTGTCGCGATGGCCGCAGGCACCATTTTGGAGAAATACCACGGTTCCGAATACGCACTGAGCCACATCTATGGCTCGTGGTGGTTTGTTATCCTGTGGGGACTGGCCGCTGCCGGAATACTTTTTACGGTTTTCCAAAAGCAATCGTGGAAACGCCCCGTGGTTTGTTTCCTGCACATCTCAGCATTGTTGATTCTGCTTGGAGCATTGCTTACAATGCTTACGGGACAGCATGGTGAGATGACCCTGCGTCCGGGCGAGGCCAACAACGTTTTCAAAATTGAAAAAAACGATGAAAGCCGTGAAGTGACACTGCCTTTTCATCTGATGCTCGACCGTTTTGAGGTGGTGAAATACCCCGGTTCCCGCACCCCGATGGACTTTGTCAGCCACCTTCATATTTTGGATGGAGGAAACGACACGGAAGTCACCATTTCAATGAATAATATTCTGAAACACAAGAACTTCCGTTTCTATCAGAGCGATTACGACGAAGAGGGCAACTCTGTGCTTGCCGTCGCCCACGACCCGTGGGGCATCGGCGTGACTTACACGGGCTACCTTCTGCTGTTGGTTTCGTTGGTGGCGATGTTTATCGTGCCTAACGGGCGTTTTCGGCAGCTGCTGAAAAAAACTTCTGCCAAAGCCGCCGTTATACTCGTCTTGCTGACGACAGGCTGCTGTGTACCTGCCCTTTCAGCAAATGCGCCCCGCACTCTTCCGAAAGA
>ONXT01000298.1 GCA_900321845.1 uncultured Bacteroidales bacterium
AGGACAATTATGTGGCTGCTGACCCACTCAAGACCGAAAATGAAAATATCAGTGCGATTTCCAGTACGCATTTTTGGCGAATCGCCTATTCCAACGAGGCTGATCTGGAGGGGACTATCCGTTTCACTTTTCGCGCCAATAACTCTGATGCGTTGGACTATGATTTGCTTCACGGCCACAATATCAACGAAATTGTGCTGCTTTATCGCCGCGATGCTGCTGATGACTGGCAAATCATTCCCAGCAGCATTTCCGGAAACTTGAGCCTCGGTTATCTCTCCACAGACACCGCCCCCGCTGGCGAGTATGCGATTGGAATCGGCAACAGGGAAACCTCTGTGTCTGATTCCAAATCCCCGAAATCCGTTCAAATCTATCCGAATCCTGCCAATCATCTTCTGAATATCACTGTTGATGATTGGAAGGAAAGCGACAGCTGCGTTTATCTCATTCTTGATATGAACGGCAGCGTGGTTGGAAAGGGCGCAATCGGTAAGAAGCAGACAAAAGTGAATGTGAAGTCGCTGCCGAGTGGATTGTATGTTGTGCGAATCCTTTCCGGCAATCAAGAAATTGGCAGCCATAAATTCATCAAAAATTAAAATCGGAAATGAAGATAGCCGTCAATACGCGCTTGCTTTTGAAGGACAAACTTGAGGGAATCGGGTGGTTTACCTACGAAAGTCTGAAAAGAATCGTAACTTCGCATCCTGAGCACACCTTCTATTTCATATTTGACCGTAATTTTGATGAGCGTTTTGTGTTTGCTCAGAACGTGGTGCCGATTTTGACTTTCCCGCCCGCCCGCCATCCCTACCTTTGGTATATCTATTTCGAATACTCCATTCCCTATGTGCTGAAAAAAATCAAGCCCGATTTGTTTCTCTCCCCCGACGGTTGGCTTTCGCTGAAAACGGACATTCCGCAGGTGGATGTGATTCACGACTTGAATTTCGAGCATCATACGGATTGGTTGAAACCGAAATACCAGAATTATTACGTCCGATATTTCCCTCAGTTTGCTAAAAAAGCGGCACGGATTGCTACTGTATCAAGTTTTTCCAAGAACGATATCCACGAATTATACGGAATTTCCGAAGATAAAATCGATGTGGTTTACAACGGAAGCAATTCCCTCTATGTGCCGCTTGCCAAGGATGACCAATTGGACGTGCGCGTGAAATATGCGCTGGGCTGCAAGTATTTTCTGTTTGTGAGTGCCATCCATAAAAGAAAGAATCTGGCGAATATGCTGCGCGCTTTCGATCTTTTCAAGGAGCGTACCGGTTCCGATGTGAAGTTCCTGGTGGTAGGTGCAAAGGCTGGCGCCCAAGACGATCTGGAGGAGGTTTATGCAAAAATGAAGTTTGCTGATGAGGTGCGTTTCCTCGGCCATTTGAAATCCACGGAGCTTTCTAAACTGATGGCTTCTGCGTTGGCTTTGCTGTATGTTTCTCTGTTTGAGGGATTTGGCATTCCCATTGTGGAGGCATTCCACGCTGAGACTGCGGTCATTACCTCTACCGTCACCGCTATGCCGGAAGTGGCTGGCGATGCAGCTCTTTTGGTTGACCCGCTGTCGGTTGACCAAATTGTCGATGCGATGACGCAGGTGGCGACGGATGATGCTCTGCGCCAGCAGTTGATTGAGAAGGGGAAACTTCAGCGGCAGAAATTCAGTTGGGACCAAACTGCCGCGAAGTTGTGGAATTGTGTGGAAAAGGCGATGGAGTAACTCCTCGCAGTGTCGCATTCCAAATCTTTGATATTCAATTGTTTTGAAAAAAAAGAGCTAACCACGTATGTTGCAGTTAGCTCTTGGTTCTGATTTTCGTTTTCAATTATTCCCATTCACTCACCTTGATACCCAGCTCTTTGAGTTGTGCATCGGAGATGGTGGAAGGCGCGTTGAGCATCACGTCGCGGGCGGCGTTGTTCTTGGGGAAGGCGATGAAGTCGCGGATGGAGTCGGCATCGCTGAGGATGGCGCACAGACGGTCGAAGCCGAGGGCGAGGCCTCCGTGCGGGGGAGCTCCGTATTGGAAAGCGTTCATCAGGAATCCGAATTGCTTTTGCGCTTCTTCTTCAGTAAAGCCCAATGCTTTGAACATGCGTTTCTGCAGGTTCTTGTCGTGAATACGGATGGAGCCGCCGCCGACTTCCGTTCCGTTGATGACGATGTCGTAGGCGTTGGCGTTCACTTCGCCCGGTTTCGTCTCCAAAATCGCCTCGTGTTCCGGCTTCGGAGCGGTGAACGGGTGGTGCATCGCATAGTAGCGCTGTGTCTCTTCGTCCCATTCCAAGAGCGGGAAGTCAACCACCCACAACAGTTTGTATTCGCCTTTTTTGCGAAGACCGAGGCGGTCGCCCATTTCGAGGCGAAGCGCGCCCAACTGGACTTGCGTTTTGGCGCGGGGACCGGCCATGATGAGAATCAGGTCGCCGGGTTCCGCCCCCGCTTTCTTGGCAACGGCTTGTAAATCAGCTTGGTCGTAGAATTTATCGACAGAGGATTTGAAAGTGCCGTCTTCGTGGCATTGGATATAGACCAGTCCGGATGCGCCGACTTGCGGACGTTTCACGAACTCCGTCAGTCCGTCCAATTGTTTGCGGGTGTAGCCGGCGCAGCCCTTGGCCACAATGCCGACCACGAGTTCTGCCTGGTTGAACACCTTGAACTCCTTGTGTTGCAGCACGTCGTTGAGTTCTACGAAGCGCATCCCGAAACGAGCGTCTGGTTTGTCGCTGCCGTAGTATCTCATCGCGTCCGCCCACGTGATTCTTTCGATATCGCCCACTTCAATACCCTTGATTTCCTTGAAGATATGTTTGAGCAGGCCTTCGAAAATCTGGATGACGTCCTCTTGGCTGACGAACGACATTTCGCAATCCACTTGGGTGAATTCGGGTTGGCGGTCGGCGCGGAGGTCTTCATCGCGGAAGCACTTCACGATTTGGA
>ONXT01000297.1 GCA_900321845.1 uncultured Bacteroidales bacterium
CCGAACAGAGCGTGATGACTGCGGGCGTGACCGCCACAAAGGGCACCGCCCCCACGTTGATGGTCTGCGTGGACACCGCCTGACAATGGCCATTGGTTACAGTTAAACTATAAGTGGTTGTAATAGAAGGCATTACACTTATACTATGCGTAGTTGCGCCATTACTCCAGTAATAACTGCAAGTATCGCAGTTCGATGCTCCGTTCAAAATGACCTGTTCGCCGTTGCAGACCGTGGCAGAAGCCGGCTGGGCCGTGATGGAGGCGGTGGGACGACCGTAAATCTCGACGACGGTGGAGCTGGTGCTGTTATCGGTTGCGTTGCCGGGACGATAAGTGACCGTGTAGGTACCGGCATTTGCAGTGGTCACATTAGGGATAACCGGGTTTTGGGCTGTGGAGGTGAAGCCGTTCGGGCCAGTCCACAGGTAGCCGTTGCTGCTGTTGGCGCTGCAATAGAGTTGCAGGTCTTCGCCCTCACAGAGGGGACCGTTGTTACTGACAGAAGCGAGGATGTTGCAGTTGGTGGTGGCATCGCCGCTTTGGATGCTGAAGGAGATGGTACCGGAGGCACGGGAATAGTTGCAAATCAAGAAGATATACCATTGTCCTACCTGAGCATTCGGAATAAAGCACCACTCGGTGGAGGCGGCACTATAGCTGCAGTCAATCATCATTCCGGAGGGATAGCCGCCCCATGTGCTGGGGTTGTTGGGGTCGTGATAGCCGTTGGTAGGGCGGTGAGTGCCGGCGCCTCCGGTAAGTTGGGAGGTACAAACTGCCTGAAGAAGTTCGCCGTAGGTGGAATAACCTGTAAAGGGACCCCAGCAGGCGAAGTCAATATCGCGGTTGTTGCTGTGTGACATGTAGATGAGCATATCGCCCGGCTGGTCAATTTGCATAACATACCACGCTGGTGCGGGCGTATAATAAAGGCAGCCGCGCTGACCGCTCGGAAGGTCGGGCGTGGCTGTAGAGCCCGTACCGGCCGGAAAAGAGACACCGTACGGGTTCTCATCTGTACAAAAAGGACTTGAATTCAGACAGAGGTTATTCGTCGTCTGACCAGCCAACTGACAAACGAATAGACCCAATGCACAAAGAGTAAAGGTAATTTTCTTTAAGACAATCATCTATCTGTGTGTTTTTCGTGTTTTCGTAAAAAAAAATTAAATTCCCAACTGCACAAATTCTCCTTGTTAGATTAGCATGCAAAAATAATAAATAAAACTAATAATCGCAACATTTTTATTACGTTTTTTGCTCAAAAATGTTGCCTAAATTGCGTTTTTAGCAGAAAATATGCAATAACTTGATTATCAATCAATTACACTACAAAATCTTCTTTCACCATAAAATGATTTTTTTGTATAAAAATATTCTTGGGAAATTAAAACAATTTTACAAATCGTTCGTTAAATAGTCGCTGAAAATATGCCCAAATTGACGGGTACCGATAATGAAAATGAGAAAAACAAACAGAAACCAGATGATGGACTTGATAAAAAAAGGCTTTTGGATACTTGCTTTTCTGCTAATTCCTACAACTATTTCGGCCCAAGATTCCGTCCATGTGAATCTGCAAAAGGCGTTGGAAATTGCGCTCAGCGAAAACCCGACCATCAAAATTGCCAACCGCACCATTGAGTCGAAAAAATACTACAAAGACGAACAGATTGCTGCGCTTTTCCCCAGCGTGAGCGCTTCCGCCTCCTACCAGCGCACGGTCAAGAAACAGAAGATGACCATGGAATTCGGCGGCAGCCCGATGGAAATCGAAGTCGGAACCAGCAACAACTACGTCGCCGGCCTTAACTTCTCCCTTCCCCTCGTCGCCGCACCCACATGGTACAACCTCAAGCTCTCACAAATCGACGTCCAGAACGCCATCGAAAGCGCCCGTTCCTCCAAAATCGCCCTCATCAACCAAGTGAAAAGCGCCTATTACGGCCTTCTCCTTGCTCAGGACTCCTACCGAGTGCTGCAGATCAACTTCGCCAACGTGGAGATGACCGCCAAGAACATCAACGACAAGTACGAACAGGGCCTCGCCTCCGATTTCGACAAGCTTCGCGCCGACGTACAAGTCGCCAACCAGAAACCCCAGCTTACATCCGCCCAACAAGCCGTCAACCTTTCCGCCATGATGCTGAAAGTGCTCATCGGCGTGGATGTCAGCGAACCCATCATCTTCGATGGGCATCTTTCCGACTTTGAAGACGAGATGCTCAACTACAAAGTCGTTGACGGCCAGCTGATTTCATTGGCCAACAACACCGATTTGCGCCAATTGGAACTCTCTCAGGAACAACTCAACACAAGTCTGAAACTCATCAAGGCCTCCTCCTGCCCCACCCTTGCCTTCAGCGGCAACTACCAGTACATGACCATGGCCAACGACTTCGACTTCGCCAACTACAACTGGTTCCCCTACTCCGTCATCGGACTTTCTCTCAACGTGCCGATTCTTTCTTGGGTCGGGACCTCTTACAAAATCAAAGAAACCAAAATCACGATGGCCAATTTAGAAGACCAAAAGAAATACTTGGAGAACAATCTGCGCGTGAGTGTCAACAGCAATCTTGA
>ONXT01000295.1 GCA_900321845.1 uncultured Bacteroidales bacterium
AAAGGAGTATCTTTGCATTGTTGATTCAAGTCCTTGAAAAAAGACGCAACCAACTCTAAACAAGACTATTGCAGCGAATAAAGAGAACGGATTATGATAAAACTACGCTCAAAAATTGCCATTACATACAAAGGAGAAGCATACACTTATCAAAAAGTCTTACAATATTCATATCTATATGGCGAATTTTTCGCTTCCGACAACCAGCCGAAGAAGGTTTTGATTTTCGCCGAAAACTCGCCCGAATGGGTGTTCGCCTTTTACGGGACCATTCGCAACCACGCCATCGTCATTCCCGTTGACGTGCAATCCACCGCCAAGGAGCTGGCATACATGGTGAACGACAGCCAGCCCGACATCATCTTCACCTCAGAAGAGCGCAAGGAATTGGTCACTGGCATTCTTCCAGAGCTATCATACGCACCGAAGATCTACACGCCCTCCGACATACCGGTCGGGCAGGCACACACAGCCCCTTGCGATGAGATTCCGGTAGGAGAACCCGATGAAACCGTTTTAATCATCTACACTTCCGGCACCACCGGCTCACCCAAAGGCGTGATGCTCTCGTACAAGAACATCATGTACAACATCAACGCGGTTTCCATTTCGGTGCCCATCTACAAAGAGAGCAGCAGCGTGATGATTCTGCTTCCCCTGCACCACGCTTTTCCGCTGATGGGCTCGCTGATTTGCCCGTTGTACGTGGGGGCCACCGTCCACATTGCTGAAGGCCTTAATGCCGAAGCCATCATCCAAACATTGAATACAGGAAAAGTGAGCATCATCATCGGTGTGCCACGTTTGTACGACATGCTGGCCAAAGGTGTGATGGGAAAGATAAACAGTTCATTCATAACACGTTATCTATATAAAATCATAAAAATTCTCGGCAGCGACCGACTGTCGAAGTTCGTGTTCAAGAAAGTACACGACCGTTTTGGCGGAGCGATTGAATTTCTGGTTTCCGGCGGAGCAGCGCTATCCGATGAAACCGCCGCCATTTTCAAGGCACTCGGCTTTTATGTGTTGGAAGGCTACGGGATGACGGAGACCGCACCGATGATCAGTTTCACACGTCCCGGCGGGCGAAAAATCGGCTACACCGGCCATCCGCTTCCATGCATTGAGGTGAAAATAGCAGATAACGGGGAGGTCTGCGTACGAGGCGACAACGTCATGCAGGGCTATTACCACCGTCCCGATGAAACCGCACAGATCATCCGCGACGGATGGCTGCATACTGGCGACATCGGTTTCCTCGACAAGCACGGACTCAAGCTCACCGGACGGTTAAAGGACATCATCGTCACGCCCAACGGCAAGAACATCAACCCAGAGGAGATTGAGAAAGAGCTGGAGAACATCTCCCCTCTCATCAAAGAGGCGGGGATTTTCTTGAACAACGGGGCTCTGAACGCCATCATTTACCCCGACATGCAAGAGGTCCGACAGCTCTCTGGATCATTTGAAGAGGAGATGAAAGCCGCGGTGATGACCTTCAACAACAGCGTGGCTCCCTATCGACGGCTGAAACGCTACCACGTGGTTGGCGGAGAGCTGCCCAAAACACGATTAGGGAAGATTCAGCGCTTCAAGTTGCCCGAACTGCTCGAAAAAACCACCCAAGCGAAGGAGGAGAACCTTTCCGAAAAAAGCCGCATCTATCTCACACTCAAGGATTTTATTGAAGAAGAGACCGGCATGCACGCTGGCGGCGACGACCACTTCGAAATCGACCTGTCCATGGATTCTTTGGGACGCGTCAGTCTGCTCGCCTTTGTAGAAAACACTTTCTGGGTTCCCTTGAAGGAGGAAGATTTGGAAAGGTTGAATACCTTGAACAAACTGAGCGAGTTCATTGAAAGCCAATCGCAGTCCATCTATGTGCAGAAAACCTCGTGGAAGGAGATTTTGTCGGAAAGAATCCATATCGACCTGCCGAAAGCCGGACTCACCAACTGGTTTCTACACATCTTGGGGCAAATTGTCTTCCACTGCCTTTACCGATTGCGCGTGAAAGGAAAGGAGAATATTCCAAGCGTACCATGCCTGATTGTTGCGAACCACCGCTCCGCATTGGACGGCGTGATAATCACCGCGTTCATGCACCAAAAAATATCGAAAAGAACCTATTTCTTTGCCAAAGACAAATACTGGACCTCTGCATTCGCACGCTTCATTGCGCGCAAAAACAACGTCATTCTGATGAACATCAACAAAAATGTGAAAGAGGCGCTGCAACAGATGGATGCAGTTTTAAAAGACGGGAACAATGTGATTATTTTCCCCGAGGGCACACGTTCACACACAAAAGAGATGCAGAAATTCAAGGAGTCGTTCGCCATTCTCAGCCATGAAGCCAATGTCCCGGTTGCACCAGTGGTCATCGACGGCTCCGAAAATTTGTGGCTCAAGCGGGTGCGGCTCCCCAGAGTATTCACGAAAATACGCGTAAAATTCCTCAAACCCGTTGAACCTCAACAATTTGAAGATTCACGTACTTTGTGCAGACACGTAGAGAGTCTGATGCGTGATGAACTGAAAAAAATGGAGTAGATGCCTACACTGACATCTCATCCTTCAGGTTTTTGAATTTCGCATCGCGAGCGGCTTCATCGTCAAAAACCCAATATCTGCGGTCTTCATTGTCCATCTTAAAGCAAATGGCCGGTTTCTCTTCATCGTAAGCCGAACATTTTGACTTGAAAATCTCCCTTACCGAACGCAAATTGATGATAACCTCGTCATCATCATAAAAAGTATCAACGCCATAGGCATTTTTAATTGTAACAAATCCCTTAATCATAGCTAATATGTTTTAATGTGAATAATAAACGAACGGATGCCCGAATTACAATGCGCAAAGATAGTAAAAAAACTTTGACATTACGTTGCCTGATTCCTATTTTTGCTTAAGGCGACGAAAAATACGGCAGCGATGATCAAGGCGATGCCGACAGCCAGACGGGCGGAAAAGGTTTCATTGAAGACGAATATACCTATGACAACGGCAGTCAGGGGTTCCAGCGCGCCCAAAATGGCCGTGGCCGTTGCCCCCACATATTGGCTGGAATAAACCATCAGTACCAAAGCGGCAATGCCGGGCACCAACGCCAGCCAGACCACAAAGAACCACGCCCGCCCCGTTTGCGGCAGCGTTAGGCTCATCGAATGCGGCTCCGCCAGATTGCCGATTGCGGTATAAACCAGCATTCCAATCGCACACCACAACAATACATACCAGTTTATCTTGAACGA
>ONXT01000294.1 GCA_900321845.1 uncultured Bacteroidales bacterium
CATTTTATTCAAGTCAAACAGGTTGAACATCAGGTTGTAACGCTCGTCGTCGCGCTGGGCATCGTCAATCCATGGAGTCTCTTCCAGCAGGATCTGTTTCACATCCTGATTTTGGCGAAGTTTGTTGTAACTGTCGGTGGTATTGGCATATTGGCGCAGCACTGGATAAATCTGCGGGTTTTGCTGAGCTATGAACGTTGCCATCGTGTTTGCGTACAACTTGCTGAAAATCTGTTCGTTGCAATCGTAGGGGTATTGCATCAGATAGGGTAGGGAGGTGAGGGCGTACCATTTCGGGCTGGGGGTGAATTCCAATTTGCAGTACGTGATGTCAATCCCCTTGTCTATGTCAGCGTCAAGTTCGAACTCTTTCGAACCTGTCTTCGAGATGAAGAAGGGTGTGGCTTCGGTGAGGAGCATTCTTCTGGAAAGCACGGGCAGGATGTGCTCTTCTCCGTCGGTAAATGTCGTTTTCGTCTGGTTGTTGCTGGCGCTGACAGACAGGATGCAGTCAATTCCCGTAACACCGTAAGGCACAGCGAGTTTGAAGATGACGTTGGCCGTTTGCTCCGCGGCGATTTCGATTTTCTGCGTGGCGTATTCCGCCGGCACCGCAATCCTTTCATTGGTCACCGCATTGGTGATTTCCGCGAACACCTTCGCAACCAGCTGGCTTTCGGTCTGATTGACGATTTTGGCAGATAGATATACCGTGTCGCCTTCATAGAGGAAGCGTGGCAGGTTGGGCACAAGCATCAACGGCTTTTTCGTTTCCAGTTTCTTTTCAAAGGTGCCGGTGGAAAGATCTTGCGTGTGGGCGATTCCCAGCATCTTCCAGCGCGTCAAACTTTCGGGAACGGTGTATTCGAACTCGATGTTCCCGTTTTCATCCGTTCTTAAAAACGGCAAAAAGAAAGCGGTCTCGGCAAAATTCTCGCGGATGGCAATGGGGTCGTTTCCAGCGTCTCCCATCGTTGTTTGCCCTTCCTGAGCCTGTTGGTTCGCCGCCGACTCTCCCGTAACCTCATATTCAGCAAATAGCCCGCCGTTGTCAGCCAAATGGTCGGCGTCGAGGACAACAGACCTGGTGTTGTCGGCAATCGCCAAAGGCACTTCTGCTACCTCCTCTATGTTTGAATCTTTGCTTGAATAAAGAACCCTTGAGTTTGAATCGGAGTAACCCTTGGCTTTCAGATACCCGCGGCCGTAGCGGAAGAGGGAACCGAATTTCCACTCTGGGAATTCTTGTCCGGAAGGATTAAGGTAGAGTTGGCAATGGTTGCCGCCCCAAGTGCCGTATGACATACCTGAGTAATGATGACTGAATGTGGGGAAGCTGATCCAGTAATCGCGGTTGAATGACATGCTGAAATGGTTGGCTGCAAACACATCCAACGAGGCGTCGTACATGGCGCACAGCAGTTCCGCGTTCACTGGGGTGGACTTATGATCCTTCAGGGTTAGTTTGACCTTCGTCTTTTCGCCCGGCTCCAGTTCGTTTCGGAATGTGATGAATTCCGTTTCGATGATTTTATTTGAAAATTTAATCCGGCATTGTACGATTTTATTATAACAATTCCCTTCGTAGTAGAGGCAGGCGGAGATTTGCACCATCCCGCGTTGCCGCTCCGTGGGGGTGAAACGGATGCTTTGCGAGGATTGATGCAGCCGGATCCATTTCTCTTCAATCACTTCGTCGTTGCATTGTACAAGAATTTTCACCCGTGTGTTTTTCAAATAGGAGCCGATGGTGAAAGTGACGGTTTCACCCGGTTCCATGCTGGTTTTGTCGGCAATGACCTCTAAAGCGGAATAAATTTTGTAGTCGCCGTTGGGATATGCGATGTAAAAATCCTTCGTTTCTTCTATCTCTTTACCGTAACTGTCTGTTGCAGAGCATACAATCCGATAAGCGCCATTTTCTAAATGCAACCCCTTGGCGAATCGGATGAGGGAGGAGTCGGAAGTCTGGAGCGTGCCGGTCGTGATGGTCTTCTCCACTGGCCAGTTGTGGCGGTTGTCTTCTCCGTTGAAGGCGTATTGCGGGAACTGCTCCCCGAACTGCCGGGCGGCCTTTTCCCCTTTGATGGGCGCGGCCGTCTGGAAATGGTCGGGCATCTGTAGTTTGAGTATTTTGTAGTTGACGGTCGTCGCTTGCGGCTTGCCCGACAGGTTGAGCACGCGCAGCGAATAGCCATTTTCTGTTTCTTCGGTAATCATGTCGGGAATGCCGATGGAGAATTGGAACGAGCGGCTGGATATCGGGATAACGGTCTGTGCCTCATGGGTTTCGCCGTTGATGTCGGAAACGGTTGCCGTAACGGTGAAGCGGTACATCGGAGCGAAGCGTTCCTTTTGCGCCATCCCTTCCGCTCTGAAATTGATGCTGAATTTACCCTCCGCATCGGTGGTGCACTCTCCGCTGGTGATGGTGGTGCTTTCGGGTTTGTAGGGGTTCAGCCACCAATACCAGCCGCGGAAGGGGAAACTGGTTGCACGTTGAACGGTGTATGTCACCGTCGCCCCTTGGATGGGGTAGCCCGCGTAGGCCTTGGCGCTTCCGCTGACTTTTACCTCGTCTCCTAATTGGAACGTCGTTTCTGGCTGTTCAATCTCCACTTCAAATTGCGGCCGTTTGTATTCCTCCACACGGATCGACTTGGCGAAGGAATTGTTCCGTTTGTTATTGACAGGGGTTGCACTGATTCTGAAATAGCCGGTGTTGCCCGTCGTGGGAATCTGAAACTCTCCGGCGCAGGAACCGAACTCGTTGGTAGTCAGCGTGTCGGTGGCGACAGTTTGATAATCGTCGTTCATCAGTTTGAAGGCGATTTCTTTGGCGGATAGTACCTGCGTCGCGTATCCTTTTTCGCTGTAATGGATAAATTTGTAGTGAATGGTCTGCCCTGGACGGTAGATTTCGCGATCGGTGAAGATGCTCCCTTGGTTGAGGTCGTGGTCGGAATAGTCGTAGGGTTTGTGGAATGTTTGTTCATAAGCCTCCCCGTCCTTGGAAATCGTGACTTTTGTTCCGCGGTAATCGATATCACTCACCTCCTTCCAGCGCAGGGTAGCCTCGCCATTGGCATCGGTTTTTACAATGGATGCGGTGCGGTTGGTCTTGATGGTGGCGTTCGCAACCGCCTCCCCGGTTTTGAAGTTGAAGACTAAGAAATGGAGGGTGGAGTCGCTTTGAATGGTAACGGCATCCATTCGATTGACACTAAAATAAAATAGATGTTGGGAATTATCGTAGAGACTTTGATAATCCGTTTTTTCTGGAAAAGGCTCCGTGTTGAGGAACGCGATGTATTCCCCCACGGGAAGTGCCGGCATGACGAAGCAGGAGGTGTCCTCGAAGTAGCGATGGTTGTTTGCGGTGGGGAATTGCGTTGTTAACACAGGTCGCACGACGTTCAACTCTTTGAGGTTTTTGATGACCATCAGGTAGATGACGTCGCAGTTGCGGGTGATGACGGGCAGCAGTTGTGGTTCGGGATAGACATGATCTGGAAGATATGCATACACGCATGGGGACTTCAATTGTGCGATTGAGTGATCTGCAACATTGTCTTTGGGGTTGATGCTCAGCGCTTTGTTGTACCATCCCAAAGCGGTAACGAGGTCGTTATCATCCCTGAATTCTGTTTTGGCGTGTTTGCTGTAAAAATAGCCTATGTCATCACAAATCATATAGTACCCAATGGTACCGCGATGCTGTTCTTCAAGATGTTTCAGCGCTTCGCCATAGAGCCGCAGGCTGTCCTCGCCTTTGTGGAAGCGCGCAAGGGAGGTGCAGATGAGCGGGTAGGCGGTGGCGCTCTTCATCTGCTCTTTTGTAAGTTGTTGTAAAACAGATAGATATTCGTATTGGTAAGATGAAGTGTCAATATCGAATTGCAAGTTGATGAAATCTTCGTTGCTCGTTAAAAAAATGGCGATATTCGGATTCTTGTCTTTGTCGTGATCCTTTTTCTGACTGAAATTCTGTAGGATTTGGGCATATTTATAGAGAACGAATTCATAAAGCGTGTTGAAGGAGGATCGTTCATCGTCTCCGTAATTCTTCACGATCTCTTCGCATTGGTTGAATGGGATTTGACGGAGCGAATGGGCTTCCTGTAAGGCTTTCCGATAATGCAGGACGATTTGTTGTTGCAAGGTCTCTCCATCCCATTCGTCGATGTGGCTGAGGTCGATATCCGCGCCAGGCGTTCGCGAATTGATTGTATATTTATATGAAAATGATTGGCCTATTAGAAATTCGGCCATGTAGCAATGCCAGATTGCACATTCCGTCTTCCATCCAACAGTCGGATTGGCGGCAATTTGTGCCTCACAGTTCGCAATGTATTGGCTTACATTTGTGTAAATGCTGTCCACCCA
>ONXT01000293.1 GCA_900321845.1 uncultured Bacteroidales bacterium
ATGGAAGAAAACCGCACTATAGGAAAAGATCGCGAACAGCGCACACAGGAACTGATTCGTTTAATCCGGCACGATGATGATGTGTTGATGGAACGGCGTGGTTGGATGCTGATTTCAAACTTGGTATTCATACATAACTTCCCTGCGGAGGAGGTCTTTGAAATCGTGGCCACCGATCTGGAGCAAAGGTTTGAAATGTCGGATGATTTGACAGAAATCAGAATGCGCCCGCGACACAGACACGCGAAAGGCGTGGGATTGGAGCTGGCTGATCCCCCCGAAAGATTATACCACGGCATTGCCTACATTTTGGTTCCCTACATCCTGAAAACTGGGATTTTGGGCTATGTGGCACTTTATGACGACAAAAACGAGGCCATCGAAAAAGGGAGAAACATGGACGATGCGCCTGTGTATGTGGAGATTGACGCCAAAAAGATGAAGGAAGATAAAGTCAACCTTTACCGTACCCGCGAGGGTAGTTGGGTTGCCTTTTCTATCGCTCCCCAATATATCACCAAGGTTATTGCCCAAGGCATTTAGTTGGGTTTATAAATAAGAAATACCTTCCATCATTTTTATTAACTAACATCAATAGCCATGGAAAATCAAGAGATAGTCTCAAAAGGAAGAAAACTTTCCCGCCTGCTGCGGCATAACAAACAAAACATCGATTCTCATGGTTGGCGTGAGGTACGCGATTTGATTGAATATCACGGCTTTACATGGGATGAATTGTGCGAAATCGTCGCCAAGAACGACAAACAGCGTTTTGAATTTTCAGACGACAAGTTGCGGATACGCGCCCGTCAAGGCCACAGCATTAATGTAGATGTGGACCTGGATGAGGCTGTACCACCAGCTGTTATGTATCATGGAACCGCTAAAAACCTTGTGGATTCGATTATGAAACAGGGCATAAAGAAAAGCGGAAGGCTCCACGTACATCTCTCCAAAACCATCGAGGATGCTCTAAAAGTTGGGAAACGTCACGGTGAACCTATTGCCCTCACTATCAACACGGGCCAAATGGTCAAAGACGGGGTTCCGTTCTTTCTTAGCAGAAATGACATTTGGCTCACAGAGTTTGTGGATGCGAAGTATATATTGTAGGGCTGCCATACTATGACAGCCCTACAATATTAGGTGGCCTCGCTTGGTGTTTTGTTTGAAATTTATTTGGTAATCATAATAAGGGATGTTCCCAATGCCTGCTCAATCAGAGCAATTGTGCGGCAGGTGAAGTTATGACCACCGCTAAGCCACCTTGTGACATCGGATGGACGGCGGTGGGTCAGAATTGCCAAATCCTTTTTGCTGATACCCTTTTCTTTCATTATCGCATCAATGCGACTGGCAATACCTTCCGTTATGGCATCGGTCGCCCAATCAAGGTCGGAAATACTGTCATACACCTCCTGTACGATAGGACTATAAATTTTGATGTTGGGGGTCGTTTTCATAATTCAAAAGAAACGCTTTCTATGCCTGTGATGACATTCTGTTCTATTTTGATTTTACCACTTTTCAGTTCTTGTGCAAGGAGTTGGTCGAATTTTTGCAGGTTCATTACATATCCGCTTAATTCTGCATCTTCTTCGTATGTTCTTGTCGTTTTTACTCCTCCATTCCCCACTATCAATATCTGGTCAGATATTCGTAAGCAGTACAAACGCAATACTTTGGAGTCTATTGATAATGCTGCAAGATTGTCCTTGAAATGGCCTTCGGGTCTGAAATAGCGTTCCAGTGCGCCATTCGCCACAATTCGGTTGAGAGCATTGAACACCTTCTTAAAATCTTCGTTCAAGGTTGCATCACTCCTAAATTTCTGTATAAACTTCTCGTACTCAGTTATATCACTGTCATTAAATCTTATGGAGTAAAGCCCCACTTTTTCACTTTGTTCGATAATTTTAGCAGTAGCAGTTTTCATAGTAATGGTAGTTTTTACGCTGCAAAAATAATATCTTTTTTTAATATTTCGCATATATGCGAAATTATTTTTTTAACAGAAAACGGGGGCAAACCCACACTCGCGGATTTGCCCCGTTTTCAATTCTCAGTTTTCAGTTCTCA
>ONXT01000292.1 GCA_900321845.1 uncultured Bacteroidales bacterium
ACCTGTTTGACATGAATAAAATGCAGGAGGAAGCAAAGAAAGCAGTGCGCAAACTGGAAAAGAACCAGAACGCGGACGGCGGCTGGAGCTGGTTTGCCGGAGGAAGAAGCAGCCTATACATCACACAGCACATCCTCGCCGAAACCGGCCGCCTTTTCGACCGCCACATCTGCACACCGAGCGACAAGTTCCTCTCCACCTACACCATTTCAAAGGCCATCAACTATATGGACAATGAAGTGGAAAAAGACTTCAAGCGGCTGAAAAAATACAACCCGAACTATGAAAAGAACTACTCACTAACCAGTAGCGACCTGCAATACCTATATACAAGGAGCTATTTTTTGAGCAACAAGAAGCCCAATACGGAGGCTTACAATTTTTATGTGAAGAAATTGGTAGAATACGCGAAGAACGACCAAAAGGGTGGCATCTATTTGCCGACGATGGCCGCCATGACGCTATACCGCTTGGGCAAAGCAGGAAAAGGGAATTCCGAATATTCCTCTTTAGCGCAAAATATCATACTGAATATCAAGAAGTTGGCTCAACATTCCGAAGAGATGGGCATGTGGTGGAAGAAAGAGGGCTACGGCTATTACTGGTACGAAGCGCCAATCGAGCGTCAGTCGTTACTGATTGAAGCATTCGAGACCATTTTGCAGGACTACGCCTCCGCCGATGAGATGCGAATTTGGCTTTTGCAGCAGAAACGCACCCAAAGCTGGGGCACCACGCGCAACACCGTAGAGGCCTGCTATGCCATACTAGTTGACAATCAAAAAGTTGCAAAATCCGACAAGCCCGATGAAATCAAACTGACCTTTGGCGGCCATAACAGACAGTTCACCGACACCATCCAGCCGTCGTTCAGCCAGAAAATCGATCCGAAGGCACTGGACAACCCTGAGAACAGGAAGGTGAAGTTGGAGCGGAGCAACGATGCGCTCTCCTACGGAGCAGTCTATTATCAATACTATCAAGACATTGACGAGGTGGATGCTACGGAAGGGAATCCGCTGTCGGTAAGCCGCGAACTATACCGCGTGGATCTGACCGACAAGGGCGAACGGCTGACCAAACTTGGCGACAATGCGCAATTGAAAGTGGGCGACAAGGTGTGTGCGCGCATCGTCATTCGCAGCGACCGCGACCTCGAGTTCGTGCATCTCAAAGACCTGCGAGCGGCAGCCTTCGAACCGATGGAAACGCTGTCGGGCTACCACTACCAAGACGGACTCTACTACTACCAGTCCTTCCGCGACGCCTCCGTCAACTTCTTCTTCGATTGGCTTAATAAGGGGACGTATGTATTTGAGTATAAGATGTTTGTGACACAAGCGGGCACTTTCAGCAGCGGCTACGCCAACATACAATGCATGTATTCTCCAGAGTTCACCAGCCACAGCAAAGGCGGAAAAGTGATGGTGGAATAGCTTCCGCTGGGCAGCCTACCACTTGACGACCTTCTTCGTTACGACAACTCCTTGAGACAGAACCTGCAAAACATACATCCCTGAGGGCAAATCGGACAAATCCAACTGTAGTTGAGAACAGAAAGTTTCACCAACAACATACTCGCGCAATCTTTCCCCCAAGGAATTGAAAAGAGCAACACGCTGGATATCAGCACCTTGAATCACCAAACGAGAGGATGTCGGATTGGGGGAAACAGACAAAAAGGAAGCAGCGGGCGACTCGACGATGACGGAAGCAATGCCCGAAATGTTTCGCGCACGCGAGAATTCCGATGTATTACGCTCCGCATCAATGGTCAGGGCGGTGAAATATCCATCTACTGGTTGGCCAGTAACTGATGTACTCCAATGCCCTGCCGCATCCGGTGTGATGGAGGCCAGAAAGATTCGCCCCTCACCAAAGCCACTCACATCCACAGCGGCTAGATAAAGTTGCACTACCGCATCTGCCGGCTGTGCCACCTCCAACGTCCCCTCAACTTGATGAGCCCCCGACATAGCGTCGTAAGTCACCGATGTAAGAACAGGGAAATTCAGTCCGCCGTTAGGACCGTCATCAGCATCTCCCGCATCGTTGGGTGTCACCCCGTAAGGGAAAAGGTCAATGGCCAATCCGCCGTTATCGTAAAAAGAGTTACAGCTGATGAACGTTTCGCGGCAGTTGTCCGACATCAGGAAAACGCCGTTGCCGCCGTTGTTTGCGATGATATTGGCCTCTGCGGGGGAGCCACCAATGACCGTTCCGACCGGCCCTTGCGAAATGCGGATTCCGTCCATTCCGTTCGGCAGTGCGCTTCCATTCAGCGCCACTCCAATTCGGTTCCGCACAATCACATTGCTGTCGGAACCAGTGATGTCAATGCCAATTCCCATCTCCAAATTGCCGGCAATCACATTGCTGTCGATGGTATTCTGGTATGAGATACCATCGATGACGATGCCAGTCGTATTCGGAATCGCCTGAATCCCAGTAACATCAGTGCCAATCAGATTGTTTTTAATCAAATTATGGTTGGTACCATTATTGTAAAAAAAGACGCCGTAACCGGAATTGCCCGAAATCAGGTTGCGCTCGGCATCGCTGTTGCCCCCGACACGATTGTTGAAAGTGCCGTCATCGAACAAAACACCGTAGGTGTTGCCGATGGCGTACGTCCCCTGAAGCGTTGGTACCCAAGTAGTTGCCAATGACGGAATTGCCCTCGGCACCCGCTCCGAAAATCGGGAGTCCGTAGTCAATGTTGCCGGATATCACATTGCGTTCACCGACAGTCAGGCCTCCAATGGTATTGTACTTCACCGCGCCTTCCAAGCTCACGCCATCGTAGTTGGGCAGTGCATAGGTACCGGTGCGGTCAATGCCCACGAAATTGCCGCTAACCGTGCAATGTTGCACATCCAACAACCGTACACCGATGTGCCGGTTGCCTGAGATGAGGTTGCGGTCGGCTTCAATGCTTCCACCAATAAGCGTCCGGTCGGACCCGCTGCCGATTTCAATGCCGATGTCGTTGCCCAACGTGTCGCTTCCCGTCTCATTCGTGCCGATATAATTGCCCGAAATGATACAGTCGGGGGCGTTGTACAACTGCACCCCCTTTGTAAACCTCCTAATATTCAAACACTTAACGATAACCGAAGAGGCATTGAAAACACGAAGAGCATAATCCACACGCCCTTGCCCGTCCAGCACGATTTCGGGGCCATGCGGGTTGGTCTCGCCCTGGTTGAGTGCCTGCGAGGCACCATCAACGGTCACATTTGCCTGCATAATCATCGGCAGCGTTGACTGCGGCACGATCACCCACACGCCCGTTGCTGCATCATAATTGACATCGGAAGTAGGAATATTGAAGGTGATGGTATGCGGTCCTGCGGTTGCTGCAGACATTTGAAGCGCAAACCTCAACGAACCACTTCCGTTGTCATTGGTATTCGTCACGACAAAATTGCCCCCAAAACTTCGGAAAATACCGAAAACCAGCAAAAAAACGACAAAATTTCTCATCTTATCTTTTAATAACTTTCTTTGTGAAGACTCCCTCTTTTGTTGCAATCTGCAAAATGTACATTCCAGCGGAATAATCGGACAAATCAAGCTGAATTTGCGAAGCGGAAACCGCTTCAATTCTTTCCATCATTCCACCGCAGGAATTAAAAATAGTAACACATTGAATATCATTACTTTGAATACTCAAATGGCTATATGTCGGATTGGGGAAGAGCAGAAGATTGTTTTCACTCAAATTTGGAAATTCCTGAATAGAGACCATCGTGGTGAGATTAGCGGCAAATTCAGAGGTGTTGCCCGCGCTGTCTGTGGCAGTGGCGGTGAGGACGTCGTTCTCGGCGATGCCTGAAACGGCCGCCGACCAATGGCCGTCGGCATCCGGACGCACACTCGCAAGGAAGGTCCTCCCCTCCCCGTTGTTCCACAAAAAGTCCTCGGGCTCCGCAACATAAATCTCCACCACGCAGTTCTCGGGACTCATCGTATTGAGCGTACCCGTCACCCAGCCGAGGCTAGTGTTCGGATTATAGGTGGCGGAAACGATTTCGGGAAGGTTCATCAGTCCGTTCGCGCC
>ONXT01000291.1 GCA_900321845.1 uncultured Bacteroidales bacterium
ACCAACAGGAACAGCTTTTCCGTTTATAAAATCTGATGACAACATATTTGAATCATTGTTTTTTTCAAGCATAAGAAGTTGCATCACATATCCGCCATAAGTATTTTCATTGTATGAACGCATACGTTGTCTGCCAGCAAAATATGTTTGTGTGCCATCTGTTGACAAATCATAATCCAATGTCCTTCCGATAAGACGATTGGTTATATATTCAGATACGTCATCTCCAATAGTGAGATTTTGGGGATTTTCATAATAATCCAGGTATGCCTTTAACGCATCATAAAATAGGTTCATACTATAAAACGGCATGACATCTTTTCCTTCTACCTTTGTAGGATTCCCGTCCCTATCAACCATTTGGATGACCATTTCATCATCAGCTTCTCTCGGCAATATCATCCGCATTGAATAACCGATGAAATTCGCTGGAATTGCGACAAGCCCTGTCCTGTCACAATTGTAATTATTGAATTGTATCTCTTTGTAATATCTTCCTTGACTGTCAACTTCTATGGGCTGCCTCTGCCACTCTGTCCCCCATCTGATAAAATCAGGGTTGTTCAAAAAAAACGCACCTCTTTCGTCCATTGATGTAAGATATGTGCTTAAATTACCACACACAATGTTCAAATCCTGACCGTCTTTCAATGCCAGCACAATGCTTTCATTTTTGTCACTATTCTTCAATGTCGCCACAAGAAGTATCTCCCCAAATTCAGATGAAAACGAATATCCGTCAATTGAAACTATTTTGCCTGCATCATATTTGTATGACGGGTCGGAAACGTACCCATTCCCATATCCAGTTTTGACAAGTATGTTAAAATTGTTTCCGAAGAATTTTTTTGCAGAATTAGAGAGGTTTGTTTGTGACAAAGACAAAAACTCGATTTTTGGTACAATATCATTCCATATTTTAATGTAATTGATTATCTGTTTTTTGAGGTTTTCAAGAGAGCCCTCATTGGCAAACTCAAAAGCAATCATTGGAGATTCTTCATCTCCAATCAGATAATAATTCTTTCCGTTGATTGTTTTGAACTTATCCGGATCAAAATTTATACTATAAGAACCATCTTCATTCTTTGACACAATAGATTTTAACAATTCATCCTTATCTGAATTATAAAATGTTATTCCTTTAATGCCAAGTTTGGAAGGATTGTGATCAAGAATATACCCCAAATTCCCATACGTGCTGTTATAATACAATGTCGCTATATTTCCATTCCATATTACACTTGCTGGCTGTTTCTGTATGTTATTTTGCTCTTTTCCCTTGTCGTTGCAGGAAAACAATAGTAATAATGGAATAATGAATAATAACTTTTTCATAGCTGTTTATTATAGAACCTTTTCATCTGTATTCTCGCAATTACCAAAAGACATGATTATCGTGGAACCCTCGGCATATTGTTAGCGAAAACGCTTTATATGATGGATGTTATAATGTCAATTTGTCTGTTCTATATATTCAAATTTTGGTGAAACAATGGGGTGAAATTCAATGCGGCAAAGATAGGAAAATTTATTCATGTGGCGTGTCATTATCTTGCAATTCAGCGGCAAAACCATGGTCAATCACAGTCATTTAAGATATATTAAAACTTGAAATTGCAACAAAAAGCGAGTTCAAGCGTTATAAGTGTTGGTTTTAAATGTTTTAATATGAAAAAATTATTTCTTATAAGCATTGCGATGCTCATGACATTGGGGGCAATGGCCCAGAATGACCTGGATGCATTCCGTTTTTCACAGGTGAACTGGTCGGGAACGGCGCGTTTTATGGGTGCTGGCGGGGCTTTCGGCTCCATTGGCGGCGACTTCTCTTCGTTGGCAACCAATCCGGCCGGCATCGGTCTTTTCAAAAAAGATGAGATCTCATTCACCCCTATCGTCATCAACGCCATCGGCACAAACGCTGTTTACAACGGCGAATCCGTGGATGCAAATAGCGTAAGATACAGTCTTACCAACTTCGGCTCGATTTTCTCATGGACGCTCGAAAGGAGCAAGCCCGAAGAGGAGCGCAAGTGGCGCATGATGCAGTTCGGCTTCGGCTACAACCGCATCAACGATTTCAACAACCTCGTCTATGCCTCCGGCATGAGCGGCGGCACCACCATGATTGACGGCTTCGTAAACGCCTCCCACGGAATTAATTACAACAACTTGACCCACGACGGCGAACTGGCCTGGGGCACCTGGCTGATGGACACAGTGGCAGGCACCGATGATCAATACGAGAATTTCATCGGCCACCACGATATGCGCCAAAACAGCTACACCAAGACCACTGGCGGTATCGACGAGATGAACTTCTCCCTCGGTGCGAACTACAACGACCAACTCTACCTCGGTCTGACCTTGGGCGTGCCCTTCCTCAATTACAAAGCGGAAACGGAATACAGCGAAGTGGACGAAAACGACGCGGTCGGCGGCTTCAACGAGTGGACCTCCTACGAAACACTGCGCACTTCCGGCACTGGCATCAACGCCAAATTCGGCCTCATTTACCAACCTCTTGACTTCATGCGCATCGGCGTGGCCATCCACACCCCCACCTATTACGGCAACCTGAAGGAGAACTACACCCGCCAAATCAAGTCCGATTTCGACAGCGACGATTTTGACGAGGATTACGAAAACCTCTCTAAATACAAACTCACCACTCCTTTCCGCGTGATGGGTAGTTTGGGATTCCTCATCGCCAAACGCGCCTTCATCAGCGCCGAATACGAGTTCACGGACTATTCCATGGCCAGACTCGCCTCTTCCGAGAACATCCTCTACCGCTATGACTATGCCAAAGAGAATGACAATGTCAAACTCAAATACGGCGCCTGCCACACCATTCGTGTCGGCGGCGAATTGACCGTCACCGAACACTTCCTCGTTCGTCTGGGCTACTCTTACAGCAGCTCCCCCTTCAAAAACAAAATCAACACTGGCTCCGCCCACAACATCAGCGGCGGCATCGGCTTCCGCGGCAGAGTCTTCTTCGCCGACCTCGCCTACGTCTGCCGCTTGACAGGCCAGAACAGCTGGTTCTTCGAAGATCCCACCCTCAATCCCGTGGAAATCAGCAACATCAACCATAAATTCGCCGCCACCATCGGCGTGAAATTCTAATATCCTAATATCAGTACAAGCGCACAATTTTGCACCTCAAACCAATAAACGAATCAATCACCTATGCCAGAACAGAAACTTGAAATCAACCTGCCGGAAGACATTGCGCAGGGCACCTATTCCAATTTAGCAATCATCACGCATACCGACAACGAATTCATCCTTGACTTTGTCGCTATGATGCCGGGCGCTCCCAAGGGGAACGTGCGCTCCAGAATCGTCATGACGCCCCAGAACGTCAAACGCCTCTTGAATGCGCTGAACGAGAACGTACATCGATTCGAAGAACGCAACGGCCGCATCAACGATGGACAGCCTAACATGCTGCCCATCTCCGACAACGGTATAGCATAAGCGATTCAGCACGCCGAATCATTATCTACAATAAATTTTGCAATAATCATTATTTGTTGTATTTTTGCGCAAATATTGTTCATCTAAAATCCATTCAATATGAAAAAATTTTACGGTTTTATTCTTGCGATTGCTTTGATGGTCGGTGGCCTCACGCTGGCATCCGCACAAAAGGTACCGTGCGGTTTTTCAATCCAATTGGGCGGGCTTCTGCCAATACAACAATTTAATGACGCAACCACCTATTTCATTCCGGGCGCCAACAGCATGGGCAACCACGGCAACGCGATGTTCGGTGCGTCATTCGGACTGAAATACAACTACCGTTTCGACTTCGGCTTGGGGATTTTCTGCTCCGTTGACGGCATGTGGAACATGCTGAACAAGAGTGCGCGCGACCTCTACGACCAAGCCAGTTGCACCTCTCCGATGTACGTCAACATCCCCATCATGCTCGGTCTCAGCTACATCTCGGATTTCAGCTATGTGTTCGACGTATGGGCTGAAGCCGGCGCTGGCTGCAACCTGTTTTGGAAAACCAACGAGGGATGGGAAAACAATCTCACCAAATACCTTTGGAATCCGGCATTTGCAGCAGAAGGCGGCATCGGTGTGCGCTTTGTCAAAACCATCAGCTTGGGCGTACACTACTACTGGCTCGGCAACAACAACATCAAGGTGGAAGGTGTCACCTACGACTCCACCTTCAACACCCCTCCGAAAATGAAAGTCGGCTTGCTGGCCTTCAAACTCGGTCTCCACTTTTAATGGTTAGGAGACAGGGGTTAGGTGTTGGGAGTTAACAGTGATTTCAATCGATGAGAAGATTCGGGATTTTGATGTTGTCGTTTTTTCTCCTCTGTACTGCGTGCCAGCGGGAGGAGAAATTTCCCATTGAGCCCGCAATCGAATTTATCAGTTTGGAAAAAATAGACGACAGCACCGGCGTGGACCATCGCGCCACGCTTAGTTTCCATTTCCAGGATGGTGACGGTGATGTCGGATTGGACGCTACGGATACGGATACGCCCTTCGACACCGCCTCCACCTATTATTACAACTGCTTCATCAATTATTACAAAAAAGTTGGCGGGCAATTCCAACTCGTTGAGTTCGACGGAATCAACTTCAACCAACGGATCCCGCGCCTCAGCAAAGAGGATAGCGAGTCCATTGAGGGTGTCATTCGCATCAATTTGGACATCAACAGTTTCGACTACTCCACGCCCACCGACACCATCAAGTACAGCCTCTACATCGTAGATAGGGCGTTGCACGAAAGCAACACCATCGAAACCACGGAGCTCGTGGTGTATAAAAGGTGACATTGACAATGAAACGCACTTACCAGTTTTCAGATCACACGCTCATTGAAGCCGACAAGGCGGATTTGCAACAATTGCTGGCCCAGAACCAAGCGTATCTGGAGAATTACCAGGAGTTGCAGGATGACATGGACAACAGCGACTACCTTGTATGTGGCAACGGTTTCCGCGAGACCAAATTCAGCGAAAGTTTCATCGAGGGGCAGATTGAGAAATACCGCCGGCGCATCGCGGAAATCCAAGGCTGGCTGGATGAGATTCGTTGATGTTTGTAAAAGAGAGGAGCGATTTTTTTGCAGAAAAAAACGCTCCTTTTACTGACAGCTAATTTATTAAATTGAGAACTGAAAACTGAGAATTGAAAACGGGG
>ONXT01000290.1 GCA_900321845.1 uncultured Bacteroidales bacterium
TCGTTCATGTACAGGGAGCTGATGTCGTTGCCGTCTTGGTTCATGCTGATGTTTTCCATCATCCGTTTCTGGTTGTAAACATCACCCTTTTCAATGTTCAGCACCTGGTGAAGCACGTCGCTGGAGTATTTGGTGTTGCCCACGAAGTCGATGTTGCGGAAATAGTAGCGCGGCCCTTCGTCCACGGTGATGTCGATATAGGCGAGGTTGCCCTTGACGTAGAAACTGTCTTTCACGATGTATGCGTCGCGGAAACCGAGTTCGTTGTATTTCTCGATGAGCTTGCCCTTGTCGCTCTCGTAGGAGCTCTTGATGAACTTGGAACCCTTGAAAATGTGGAAGTTGACGCGCCCTGCAAAGTAGTCGCCGAGATGCTCGATGATGTCCTTGGAGCGGTAGTAGTCGGGGTGCTTGAGCATGTAGGCGATGACGGTGTCGGCTTTCCAGAACGGGGTGAAGTGGAATCGCTCCTTGGTCTCTTTCATCGATTTGAGCAGTACGGCATTGGAAACTTTGTTGTTGTCGATGAAGTTGATGCGCTCGATTTTGATCTTCTTGCCTTTGTTGATGTTGAAATAGAGGTTGACTGCGCGGGTGAGTTTTTCGTCGGGGCGCTCGCTCACCACAACCTCGCAATTGTAGTAGCCTTTGTCAACGTAATAGTCTTTAATCATGTTGATGCAGGTCGTCTTCATGTTGTCATTGACGATGTTGCCCTGCGAAATTTTGATTTTCTGGCGGAGTTCGGTCTCTTCGTTTTTCTTCGCGCCCACAAAGGCGAAGGCAGCTAAGCGTGAGCGGTCTTCCAAGTAGATGTCCAGAAAGACGGTGGTGCCGATGACTTTGGTCACGGAGATTCTGATATCTTCGTAAATACCTGTGTTCCAAAGTTTTTTGATGGTTTCTGAAATTTTATCTCCTGGAATTTCAATCTCTTCGCCTACATGGAAGGGGAGAAGCCGCTGGTCCAAGCCGGCGCTTCCGGAGGTTGTGATGCCCCCGATTTCGTACGTCTGCGGGTTGGAATAGTCAACGGCAATGCCCGTGACGCTATCTTGGGAGGATACGACAACTTGCGCATAACTCATTGAACAACAAAGAATTATTGCGATGAGAATCCAGAAATGTCGTATATGTTTGGTCAATTTTCTTATTTTCAAAATTAGCGTGCAAAGTTACAAAATTAATTCATTTATTCAGAATCCATTTTTCAGAATAATTCAATTTTCCATTAATAGTATTCAAAGTCAATGTCAAACTCTTTTCGTACTTTTGCAACCTTTATTGAACAAAACGTTGATATGAAAACGCTTATGCCGATTTTGATTGTGTCGGCACTCGTGATTTGTGGTGCGTGCAGTCAGCAGCCGCCCGCCGAATATACTCCTTCGGACAAAGATTCCGTAACTGTGACAGTTGTACCGAAGCCAGGCACAATGTTGGATGCCGAAAATAATGAGTATCAGACGGTTGTGATTGGCGGTCAGGAGTGGATGGCCGAGAATCTGCGCTGTAAGAAATTCTCCGATGGCAAGCCGATACCCGTTGCCCAAGGCCAGGATTCCACGAAGTTGATGGCGCTGCGCTACTCGCCCGACACCAATGCTCTCCGTCCTTTCGGCTATCTCTATACTTGGTCTGCGGTGGAGAGGGGGATTTGTCCGGAGGGTTGGCGTGTACCCACGGCCGCCGACTGGCAGACTTTGATGGACACGCTCGCTGGCAGTGATTTCGGCAGTCAATTGGCCGCCCAAGCGGACTTGTGGGAGGCGGGGACGTTGGTTACTTCCTCTGAATTTGGCAAGATGGGCTTCGGTGCACTTCCTGCGGGAGCCGCCAACTGTTACGGAAATTTCTCGTACCGTTCCGCCGCCTGTTTTTGGACGGCTACGGAAACTGATGATGGTGAGGCTGTCAGTTACACCATCGAAAGCACCTGCCCGCGTTTGAATTGGGACGCGAATGTAGGAAAGAAGCAGGGGAGAAGCGTGCGCTGCGTTCGATAGAGTTTGACGGTATCATCGTGGATGAATTCTTTTTTTTGATTTTGAAAATTCGGTCAAAAAAGGGCGCGTTTCATTCAAAAAAAATTCTTATTATTGCAAGTTTTTTGTAGAAATTAAATTCATTTGTGATATGGTGAAAAAGATTACCCTTTTAACTGCTTTTTTTTGCTTGATTTTTAGCGGTTTGTGTTTTGCACAGACTGAAAATCCCTATTCGGATTTCAATCCTGAATCGCTTAAAAACAACAAGGATTACACCAAAAATTTTGCTCCGAACAACTTCAGCCAGAAAATTCTCTATTCGTGCATGCACGACATGCTGGACGCCGCCCGTTCGGAATATGCCTTCTTGCCTCCGCTCAAAACGGATGAGAAGTTGGATTCCACTGCCATGATGCAGGGCATTTATCAGGCTCAAAAAGAGGAAAAGACGGTTGATAACCTGCCTCCTTACCGTACGACCGCACAGCGCCTCCGCAAATACGGATTGGGAACCCATGGCGTGGAACTCGTCTCAAAGGCAAAAGCCACCCTTGGCGACAAGGAATACACCTATTATGACCTCTGCCTTGAAGTGGTGCGCCCCATCCTCAAGAACTTGAAGACTGCCGTCGTTCTGCTTGACAGACAATACTCATACGTCGGTTTCGGCTACGAGTTCGACCAATATATGAAGTATATGTATGTATCCTTCATTTTGGGCAACGACCGCACTTTCAATTATGGGAAGCCAGCCACCTACACGCGCGACGTCCCCTATACCACGGCTAAATACGGTTTGTCGGACTATGACGAGCAACTCTGCAAAAAGTGCATGACCGACAAGAGCTTGGAAATTCTGCCATCTTGTTTGTCCGTAAAAGACGGCACGGTCTATTTTTCACATGAGGATTATAAAGTGATTAAGAAAATCATCGGGAAAGAGGGTGATGCCATCGTGTTGGACTTCGTGCAGCATAGCCAGTATCAGTGCGACGGGGTCGATAAAGTGGACCAAGACCGTCCGAACCACGGCTACATGACCAAGAACATCACTTTTGAACAGATGCTGGCAGACAATGAAGCCACAGGCAAGAAGACGACGAAGCTGCTGGCTCCCATTGCTACCATTCCTGAGGAGATTTCCGATGATGCCGATATGGACATCAATATCATCATTGTAAAAGATGGAAAATATGTTTGCCGCACTGTTATTAAGAATCAAGTTGAATGCAAAAAGGCGGATTATAAGGAAAAAATGCTCTTTTTGAAGGACGAAACGAGCATCAAGGCGACGGGCGAATGGGTGCCGGTGTCGGAATCCAACACCATCAAAATCAATATCCCGCTTGTCTCCACCAAAACCACTTACACTTACGAGGATTTGCGCGAGTATTTTGAAATGAATGACGAACCGGCCTACACGATTGATAAGATTCAGATAACCGCTTCTAATTCAGTGAATTATATAGGCGATGCCACCGCTCAGAAAAATCAGAAGGCGCGTGCGGAAAGCATTGCGAATGCCATCAAGTCGGAATTCAAATGTCCTGATGCCCCCACGGAAATCAAGTATGACGACGGCTGGGAGCAGTTCACGAAGGATATCGTTTATAGCGAAGAGTATTATGACTTGGGATTGCTCACCAAGCAAGCTGCCGCTGCCAAGTTGAAAGCCAATGGCGGTAAGCTGGCCAAAATCCTGGACTCTGCTTACCTCGCCAAAGAACGTTTCGTATTGGTCACGGTATCAATCAAATACAAAGTTGATGGAGAATACGAGCAGGAGTTCGTCGCCACGAAATTCAACCGCGTTCTGAAAGCGAAGAAAGTCGGTCTCGCCATGGCCATCCAACAATATATGATCAAGCAGGTTGAGAAGAAGAACTATTCCTCTCAGGCCGTTGAGATGTTGGAAATTCCGAATAAGGCTGAGTATCAAGCACTTCTGATAAACAAACAGTATATGTTGAACGTGCTTGAAGGCGACGTGACTGAGCGTACCGCCCGTCCGATGCTGGATGCCTGCAAATTGAACATGGTTCCTCCGGTTGCCCAGTACAACAAGGTGATGGCGGATGTGGCCGCCCACACGCCCTTCACTTCCAACGAGAACATCGTCAACCGTCAGGCCGCAGTGGACAAACTCTACAGCCTGAAAGGCCTCCCGCAAGACAAAGTGAACGATTTGAACCTGGAGTTCCAACTTCAAATCCTTGATTATCTGAAAGCTCAGCCAGCTTCAACCGAGAATGTGCAGCTGATGAACAACACGTACAACAAAATCAAGGAGATCCGCAATCCAGTCATGTCATCATGGCAGAACGCCTACAAGCTGGCCTCTATCTTTGTGAAGAATGGGGACTATGTTTATGCAGTGGAGTTGATGGAGCCCTTCTTGAAAGACAAGGACATCTCCAATGATTTCCTCTTCTCCTTCATTTCGCTTTCCGCTGTCCGCGAGGAGTTGTACATGAGTGCCAACCTCTCACTGGCTGTTCAGATGGCTTCCGAGCGCGATGCCGCCCGACTCTGCGGCCTTTTTGACAAATTGCCGGTGATTATATTTGATAATCAGGAGGTTAAGAAAGTTGTCTGCAAAACCTGCAAATAATCCGATACAAAATTCTTACATTATTAATAATTAAATTTCTATTGCTTATGAAAAAAACTTTATTGACAGCCCTGCTTGCGATTTTCTTCGCGCAGGCATTCGCCACCACACCTCCCGATGAAGGTATGTGGCTGCCGATGTTTGTGAAAGATTACAACTATGCGAAAATGAAGAGTCTCGGTCTGAAACTCTCTGCCGACCAGTTGTATGACATCAACAACTCATCTCTGAAAGATGCCATTGTTCAATTGGGCAATGACGGTAGCGGCTTCTGCACAGGAGAAATCATCTCCCAGAACGGCTTGATGTTGACCAACCACCACTGCGGCTACGGTAGCATCGCCGACCATTCCACCGAAGAACATGATTATCTCAAAGATGGTTTTTGGGCAAAGAGTTATGAAGAAGAGCTTTCGAACCCGGGACTGACCGCCACTTTCCTCGTGAGAATGGAGAATGTGACCGACAAAGTTTTGGCTGGTGTTACGGAAGAAACCAAGAAGAGTGAAAGAGAAAGTATGGCTAACAAGGCCATCAAGGAGCTGCAGAATGCTGAAAGCGAGGGCGGCCGTTATACCATCGTCATCAAACCCTTCTTCGACGGCAATGAATACTACATGTTTGTTTATGAAATATATAGAGATGTTCGTCTGGTAGGTGCTCCCCCGAGCAGCATCGGCAAGTTCGGCGATGAAACCGACAACTGGGTATGGCCGCGTCACACCGGCGACTTCTCCATGTTCCGTATTTACACTGCTCCCGACGGCTCTCCCGCCGAGTATTCCAAGGACAATGTCCCGATGAAACCCAAGTATGTGCTTCCTATCAGCTTGAAGGGCACGGAGATGGGCGACTACACGATGATCTGGGGCTATCCGGGCAGCACCGACCGCTACATGACCTCTTACGAAGTGCGCAACTTGTTGGAAAACCAGAACAAGCCGATCATCGAGGCTTGCGATGTTCTCCTTCCGGAAATCCGCGCCGAAATGAATGCCCGCGACATCGTCAGAATCAACTACGCTTCCGACTATGCCAGCATGGCCAACACTTGGAAAAACCAGAAGGGCGAATATGCCAGCTTGATCAAACTTGGCATCGCCGACAAGAAAGCCGAACAGGAAAAAGTGCTGCTTGACTGGATTAACGCCGACAAGGCCCGCCAGGAAAAATATGGCAATCCGCTGGCTAAGATTGAAAAAGCTTGCAGCGAAGTTGACCACGAAGCTGTGCGCGCTTTCTTCTATGGCAACTTCACGCTGATGAACTCCAAGACCACCTTCCTGCCTTATAATCTTGGCAATTTCCGCCTCGGCGAAGGTGAAAAGTCATTTACGGAAGATCAGAAGGCCGAACTGCTGAAAAACTATCGCGAGAATATGCAGGGCACTGACATCGTCACTGAGGAGAAGGTGATTGCCGCCGCCCTCCGTCTGTGGAAGCAACTTCCCGTAGAGTATCAGCCCGACATCTATTCGTACATCGATAAGAAGTTCAAAGGCGATTTCGTCGCTTTCTCCAAAGCCGCAGTCGAGAAATCCATCTTCGGTACGGAAGCCAATTTCCAGAAGTACCTTGACAAACCGTCAAACAAGGCCCTGGAGGCCGACCCGCTCTACCAATGGTTCGCTTCCGTGCTGGGCACGCTCATTCAATATCAGGGCGTTTACATGGAAAGCAAGAACAAGCTCGCCACTCCGCGCCGCAAGTATATGGCCGCGCTGATGGAAATGCAGCAAGACAAAGCGATGTATCCGGATGCTAATATGACGATGCGCTGCACTTACGGCACCGTTTGCGACTACTTCCCGTCCGACGGCGTTCATTACAAGCATTTTACCACCACCCAAGGTATTCTTGAAAAAGAGATCCCCGGAGATCCCGAATTCGACGTTCATCCGAAGTTGAAACAACTCATCCTCAACAAGGACTTCGGCCGCTATGCCGACAAGGATGGCACTTTGCATGTCTGCTTCCTTTCCAACAACGACATCACCGGCGGTAACTCTGGCAGCCCGATTCTCAATGCCAAGGGTGAATTGATCGGTTCCGCTTTCGACGGCAACATCGAAGCCCTCTGCAGCGACATCTTTTTCGACACCGAATTGCAACGCTGCATCAACGTGGATATCCGCTACGTGCTTTTCGTCATCGACAAGTTCGCGGGTGCCCAACGTTTCATCGATGAAATGAATATTGTTGAATAGTCGTTTTCTCAATACTTGGAAAAGGGCTTGCGGGAAACTGCAGGCCCTTTTTGTATTTCAAGACATAGCTGTAGTCGGCGTTAAAGTCAAAAAAAAATACTACTTTTGCACGTTAATTATTGCATGATGCAGAAGCCACTCGCGGAATTATTGCGGCCAAGGACATTGGAGGGCTACATCGGGCAGACTCACCTGATGGGGCCGGGGGCATCTTTGCGCCATGCCATTGAGACGGGCAATCTGCACTCCATGATTTTCTGGGGGCCGCCGGGTGTGGGCAAGACCACGCTCGCCCTGCTGATTTCCGAGGTCACTGGCTCGCAGTTCTACATGCTCAGCGCCATCAATTCCGGGGTGAAGGACATCCGCGAAGTGATTGAGCAGGCGAAGAAAAACGAAGGCAAATCCATCCTTTTCATCGATGAAATACACCGATTCTCCAAGTCCCAGCAGGATTCACTGTTGGGGGCAGTGGAGCAGGGCGTCATCACGCTGGTCGGTGCCACCACTGAAAATCCCTCCTTTGAGGTGATTTCGCCGTTGCTTTCGCGCTGTCAGGTTTACGTACTGAAAAACCTCGAACGCGATGAGTTGGAACGGATCATCGCCAGCGCTTGCGATTATTTGGAGA
>ONXT01000289.1 GCA_900321845.1 uncultured Bacteroidales bacterium
CGACCTATGCGACCTGAAGTCCACCTGCTCAGTGTTTGAGCAGGAAGGTCCCATTGACGGCGTCATCCATTTCGCGGCATACAAGTGCGTGCCCGAGTCGGTGGAGAAGCCGCTGTTGTATTACCGCAACAATCTCAACTCGCTGCTCAACATCATCGAGGCCTGCGACCGCTACCATGTGCCGCACCTCATTTTCTCCTCCTCCTGTTCCATCTATGGAGATGTTGAGCAATTACCCGTCACGGAGGAGACTCCCGCCGGCGAAGCGGCCTGCCCCTACGCGCATACCAAGCAAATCGGTGAGCAGATGATTCGGGCTTACGCATTGAAGCACCCCGCCCTGCAATCCATCCTGCTGCGATACTTCAACCCTGTTGGCGCCGACATGAGCGGACTGAACGGCGAGCTATCGCCCGACAAGCCCAACAACCTGATGCCCATCATTATGGAAACGGGCATCGGCAAACGTCCGGAGATGACAGTTTACGGCACCGACTACGACACCCGCGACGGCTCCTGCATCCGCGACTACATCCACGTGACCGACATCGCCGACGCGCACGTCAAAGCCCTGCAATTCCTGATTAGAAAAGAGAACAAAACCAACTGCGAGGTCTTCAATCTGGGAAGCGGACACGGCGTCTCCGTGCTGGAAATGCTGCACGCTTTTGAAAAAATCACCGGTAAAAAGCTGAATTACAAGCTCGGACCACGCCGCCAAGGCGACATACCCGCCATCTACAGCAACAGCACAAAAGCCAAACAACTCCTCGGCTGGGAATGCAAATACGGCGTGGAAGAGATGATTCTTTCCGCATGGAAATGGGAAGAACATCTGGCTAAAAAGGGTTGATTCCCTTTACGATAAAAAGATAAGACTCGGCGTGCATCAATGCGCCTCATTGGGTGCGCAGCAATTCCAACGCGGGTAACGCGAAGCAGCTTCCGAACCAGAAATCAGATACCCGAAAAAAAATCCCCGAAAGCGAAACTTTTTCCCTTCGGTTTCGTAATCAACCCTTAGCAACTCTCAATCTTTTTAGCCATGACAGAAGAAATTCAAAAATGCGTGGATTTGTTGTTGGCGGGAAAAATCATACTCTATCCCACCGACACGGTTTGGGGAATCGGCTGTGATGCAACCAACGAAGCAGCGGTGCGCAGGGTTTTCGACCTCAAGCAGCGCCAAGAGAGCAAAAGCATGCTGGTTTTGCTTGACAGGATGGACAAAGTTCCGCTTTATGTCGAACGTATTCCGTTGATTGCGTGGGACTTGGTCCCCAACACCGACCGCCCGACGACTTTCATTTATCCTACCGCTAAAAATTTGCCGGCCAACATGATTCCTCACGACGGAACCATCGCCATCCGCATTGTAAGCGAGGGTTTCTGCTGCAAACTGATTCACGCCCTTGACCGTCCGCTGGTCTCCACTTCCGCCAACATCTCCGGCACCCCCTCCCCCGCCACTTTCAGCGAAATTGCCCCCGCCATCCGCGATCGCGTAGATTACTGCGTACCGGAGGAATTTTCGGACTCCACCGACTTCAAGCCATCGCGCATCATCAAATTCATTGACGACTACAACTTCACCATCATTCGCGAATGATTTTTTTGCAGACATTGTTTTAAGGATTAATAAATGCAGAAAGCGCTTTGAGAGAATTCCCAAAGCGCTTTCAACTTATTTAAGAATGTGTTGAGGTGAAATTACTTCTTAATGATTTTGCCTGTGTAAACCCCCTCGTCATTGAAAATGGAAATGATATACATGCCATTCGCCAACGAATGAATATCCATGGAATAGATTGAATTGGAGGAATCCACATTTACAGAAGACAATTTCTTACCGTTGAGGTCGAACAGGGAGATGGTCACCATTCCCTTCGTGAATTCGGGGAGGGAGATGTTCACCTTGTCAACGGTGGGATTCGGATAGATGCTGAATGTGTTGCCTGCGCTTTCCTGGATGGCGAGCGGAGCCATATCCCCATACATCGGGTAGTTGATAAAGTCCACGCCGGCATTGTAAGAGCCACCCCAATAAGCACCATTGTAAAGTTCAA
>ONXT01000288.1 GCA_900321845.1 uncultured Bacteroidales bacterium
TGGTCTGTTCATCCCGTTGATTGTGGTGAACTGCATTGTGCTGGGGCGTGCGGAAGCCTTCGCCTCCAAGAACAGCGTCCTTGATTCCGCTCTCGACGGACTCGGCATGGGGCTCGGCTTCACGCTCAGTTTGACCATCATCGGTGCCGTCCGTGAAATCCTTGGCGCAGGTGCCATCTTCGGTTGCCAAATCCTCCCCGAAACATACAATATTTTAATATTCGTCCTCGCTCCCGGAGCTTTCATCGTGCTCGGCCTGCTGATGGCGCTCGTCCGCAGTCTTCAAAAAACCGACAAATAACCTCTAAATTTTTGAGTTATGGAATATTTATTGATGATTATCGCTTGCGTTTTCGTAAACAACATCATATTATCACAGTTCTTGGGCATCTGCCCCTTTTTGGGCGTATCCAATAAACTCAGTACCGCTCTCGGTATGGGCGTCGCCGTCATCTTTGTAATGACCCTCGCCACCCTCGTCACCTCCCTTGTCCAAGTCTATGTGCTGGTGCCGCTGGAAATCACCTTCCTCCAGACCATCGCCTTCATCCTGATCATCGCTGCCTTGGTACAGATGGTTGAAATCGTCCTGAAGAAAACCAGTCCCTCGCTGTATCAGGCATTGGGTATCTTCCTGCCTCTGATTACCACCAACTGCGCGGTTCTGGGTGTGGCCATCGGCGTTACTCAAAAGCCTGATTTCACCATTTTGGACAGTTTGGTCTATACCGTAGCCACCGCTATCGGCTTTACCGTCGCCATCTTGATTTTCGCCGGTCTGCGCGAGCAACTCGAACTGGTGAAGGTGCCGAAGGCAATGCGCGGAGTGCCGATCGCCCTCATCACCGCTGGCATTCTCTCCATGGCCTTCATGGGTTTCGCCAATCTGGTAAAGGCATTCTAATTTTTAGGCAAGCAACTTTTTCAATCGACCAATCCCCAACGATTCAAACAATCAACCAATCAACGATTAATTCCTCTATGAAACGTATATTTATAGCCGGCCTACTTCTGTTGTCGGCTTTTTCTGTGTTTGCTCAAAAAAAAGTCACCCCGCTTCCGTTGGATAGTGGCTTTCAGTTCAAGCAGAATTATTTCTTCTATGCTTTGCCCCAGACTGCCTTCAAGATGAATGTTGCCGTGGCCCGCACGCATGAAATGGCAGGCATCTATGCGGACTATGCAGAAAAATTGCTCGGATTGACGAATGTCATCACGCAGGATAAAATCGTCTATTCTTTAAAAAGTATTGAAATCGAACAAATTGCGATTCCCGATACGCACCATTTGTATGTGGTGGAGCTTTCTCCCAAACAGATGAAGAACGACCTCTTCACGGAGATCTGTTTGAAGCAGTCGGCGGCAGGACGGAATGCCGAGACGTACACCTACCAGCGCAACAATCTGGCTATTCCGGATTTCTTCCGCTATTATTCCGATTTGGCTTATATGGAGCAAGAGAACAGCTATGTGGAGACGCAGATTATTGACGGAGTGGTGCGTCAGGTGCCGGCGACCAAGGTGCAGAAGGTGCCCAAGTCGAACGAGCAGCAGGCGCAGGAAGCCGCCGACATGATTGCGAAAATCCGCGAGGATCGGTATGCGCTGCTGACGGGTGCGCAGGAGGTCTCCTATTCTGCCGATGCATTGGACCGAATGCTCGCCCAATTGGACGAAATGGAAAGGAACTACATTGCCCTCTTTACAGGTTTTGAAATTGAAGAAATTGAAAATCATACGGTTGTGGTCGTGCCTGCGAATGAAAGCACCTTTGCATTTTCAATTTCGCCCAAAGCCGGATTCTCAACAGTCGCAGCCGGTAACAACAACGACAACTACACTGTCGTGCTCCAGCCAGTTGACTATGCGTCCAGTTGTACCGATTTCACTACCCAGTTGGGCTGCGCCAAGAGTTACAAACCGAAGGACGGCTATCGAATCAGATTGGCGAATCCAGCGAAAGTACTTGTGAATCAAGGTTCAAAGACCGTTTATTCCATCGAAATGGCGCCTATTTACCAATTGGGGAAAATCGAGACGCTTTCTCGTGGCCATGATGAACTGGATATCGAAAAGTTCGGTCTGATTTATTGACATTTCTTTGACCGATGAACAAGAATTTGATTTTGATGAGCAAGATGCGTTTTAGATTGGTTCCCGTAATTATCGCCGCTGCGACGGTTCTTCTTTTTATTTCTTGTAGAAAAGAGCCGACATTGGAGGAGAAAATTGCAGATGTCTCGTTGCAATATGCAAAAGATTATTTGAAGGAGGAGTTGCGGGGAGCCACCGTTGATAGTGTGACCGTGTCGAGCATTGATTCCATGAACCGTTTTGACTACTGCACCACCTCATTGAATTTCTTGCAGGAGTTTGAGGAGGCTTATCAGGCTCAATATGAAAGTGTTGAGGAAAACGGCGATGCGGATGCGCTGAGTCAGATCAAGGTGCATCTGGCGGCTGTTCACGAAGCGCAGGACTATTACACCGAATGTTTAGACCGTTTTAAGGAGGACGACAAGGCGCTCATTCTGTATCTGGTCAAGGCGAAGTTCTATGCGCAAGGTCACTCTGAACCCTTTTTCCTCTTTCTCACCCCTGACTTGAAGGTGCATGCTTTCAATCCGCTGGACAGCTCGCCGCTGGATTGAATCTTGCACTGAACTTTTCGCGGTTTGTTTTGTTGTCTTTTTTATCAACAAATATTGACAAACGCTTTTTGATGTTGTATTTTTGCAAGTTAAAATTTTAGATAGGTAAATCAGCATGAAATTATCGCAGTTTAAGTATTATTTGCCTCAGGAACTGATCGCGCTTCATCCCACGGAACAGCGCGACGAGGCTCGTTTGATGGTGCTTGACAGAAAGACGCAAACCATTGAGCATAAGTTGTTTAAGGACA
>ONXT01000287.1 GCA_900321845.1 uncultured Bacteroidales bacterium
AATAACTTGTTGTCGCAGGGTCGAACCCCATGACGGTCTCGCCATTTACGCGCAAGTCAGCCAAATCCGCACTGACCAAATCGGGATCGGCTACACTATAGTGAATGGTGTAGGTTTTGGACAAATCGCCGTGATTGACCACGACAGTGGCATTCATGTTGGAAGCGGTGGGCTGCGTGATGGTCACGGAGGCATTGTGAGAAGCAGCCGTTGCCGATACAACAGGCAGTTCGCTGCCATACGGCAATACAATATTATATGTAGTCGTGTTCGGGTCGAAAGCAGGAACCGTCACCTCATTGCTTCTTAAGTCAGACAGATTGGCATTGTAAATCATCTCAATGTCGTCAATCCAAAGATAATCGCTGGAACTACCTTGGCCGGGTTCCTTATTTGTGGTGAAAGTCATCAGAAGATATTGGGGAGTTGAAACGGGATACCCAGTATATGTAACTGGAACAGAATATCTTACCCAAGAACCTGTTTGTGTGAACTCACGCTTGGCATATCCGGCAACATGAGATTGATCAGCCGTCTGAATCGGGTCATGCATGTCGTAATTGTCGTGAAAAACGGCGGTCATACGAGCAAATTGGCTTCCATTCGGGCATGAGAATTTCGCCCAAAAGACGATGGAATCCGGTTTCGCATTGAACGGCTGGGCATAATTGGGCCGTTGTGACACATTATGGTTCGCTTCATTGGCTGCCGACGTGGAGCCGATATGAATACGCCCCGTGGTAATGTTCCCGTTAGCCGGTATAGAAGTGATACCCAGATCGACAACCGTAGCAAATATCTTGCAACTGTACTGTCCTGTAGAGCCCGGACGCTTGTCAGTGGAGCGCTCGTGGCGAGTGGCCGTAGCAGCGGCACATCCAAAAGCAACCGTGCAATCGGCCGATGGAAAGGAGTTCCAATTGGTGGGTTCATCATCGGTGCTGGAATAATTGTTGTCCCAAAGTTCAAAACCGCCATTCGGCAACTGATAAACCTGGCCTGAAACAAACATCGGCAATGCCAATAAAACCGCCAATGCCAAAGAATAAAACTTCTTCATATCCTTCAATTTTTCTTTGTAAAAAATTCGGCTGCAAAAATACTCATTTTTAGAATAAAAAACACATAAATAAATATTTTTATTTAATATTTACTGATTATCAATGAAATAAAATTATTAATAAATGTTAAAGTATCTCAAAATGGCCGACAACTTCAATGACAGACGACCAACATCAGACCGTCAAACACTTCTGAACGAAGTTTGAAGTCGAGACTGCAAGGGGGAACATTGATTTTTCCGAAACAATGAAAGTAGTCGCCCCAAAGCTGCAAATCATCGACATAATTGGAGATTTTCACAGGGGAAGCCTTATAAAGAGCTTCTTTGGCTCCCCAGCAGAAATGCATTTGGATTTTATCAGAGAGGTCGAAAGTCTCCAATTCCTTTTTATTCAAAAACTTATGGGATAATTTAAGGATTCTCTCCCCTATCGGTTCAATATCGATGCCGACGGGAGAAACCGAGGAGAGTGCGGCTGCGGCAAATTCTTTGCAATGGGAGAAAGAGAGATAAAATCCATCCAGTTGTGGAGCATCGTCACTGCTGTAAGAGACTGTTACAGAATCCGTTTCGAGTAAACAAGCCAAGGCAGCACGACAGGCGAGCTTTTCCAAGCGACGAACGGGAAGTTTTTGGGAACGGATGTATTTTTCGTCGGCAGGGGCCAGACGGAGATGGGAAAAAAAGAACTCTTCCGTTTCAGTAATCTGCCACACGCAGTACGAAACGGAAGAGTCGATTTGCTTGGTTTGGAGAATCGGCATAGATTAGTTGCCTCTTTCTTTATCCTTAGCTTTGATGAGCTGTTTTTTCAGTGCCTCAACGGCTTCAGAGGTAGCTTCCTCGAAGGACTTTGCCGTTTTCCCTGCCATTACATCATAACCTTTTATATTTATTCTGATTTCAGTGGTTTTATTTTCAGGTGCGTCGGTATTTTCCAACTTCAATTTCACTTCGGCACCGAGAATGCCGTCGTGCATTTTTTCCAATTTTTCCACTTTTTCAGTAATGAAGGCTTCGAGCTTTTGGTCGGCCTTGAAATGCAATGATGAAATGTTAATGTTCATAAAAACCTCCTTTTTTATGCCCTTGGGTGGGCTTGGTTATAAATGTTTTTGAGTTTTTCGATGGAATTGTGAGTATAAACTTGGGTGGCGGCGAGAGAGGTGTGCCCAAGGATTTCCTTGATGGCATTGAGGTCGGCGCCATGATTCAGCATGTGCGTGGCGAAGGTGTGTCTCAATACGTGCGGGCTTCTTTTATCAATCGTAGTAACCATATCCAAGTACTTGCGAACTATTCTATAAACGCTTTTCGGATAAATTTTGTTGAGTTTATCGGTAACAAAGATATAATAATTTTTCGGAGCAGCGGGAAATTTTTCGTCAAAAAGTTGCAAATACCTGATAATTATATCTTTAACTCTGTTACTGAAGGGGATTACACGCTCTTTATTGCGTTTTCCGAGGACTTTGACGGTGCAATTATAGAGGTCGATGTCCATTCTTTTGAGTCCAATGAGCTCCGAAAGACGCATTCCTGTGACATAAAACAGCTCGATGACGAGTCGGTCACGCCATCCCTCAAACGAATCCTCAAAGAGTTCTTGGTCGAAAAGATGGCTCATATCGGTTTCATCGACAAACTGGGGCAGGCGCTTCGAGATTTTGGGCGCGGTGATAGCCTCCATCGGATTGACGGCGACGTTCCGCATTTTGAGATGATAACGGAAAAAGGCGCGCAGGGCACTGATCTTTCGATCAATGCTGCGGGCTGAAATGCCACTCTCCATAAGAGAAAGCATCCACGTGCGAATCATGACCGGCTCGGCGGCAAGCACATCAGCAACTTGGAAGTTGTCCGAAAGAAAGGCTGAAAACTGCTGCAAATCCAATTGATAAGCGGCCACCGTATGCGCGGAGGAACGCTTTTCAAAATTCAGATAATCCAGAAATTGGTGTACCGATTCCATAATGATAGCGCAAAGATAAACGAAATTCCGCGAAGAAAATCGCGAATCGGGCACATTTTTTAACAAGGAAAAGTGAAGAAAACTATCTCTCCTTTTCAATCACATCAGCAACGCGGGCGAAAATCTCCTCCACGGTTCCGATGCCGTCCACATTACGCAGGATTCCCTTGGCAGCGTAGTAATCCTCAAGCGGCTTGGTCTGTGCGAAATAGTTGGCGAGACGCTGCTTGATTACCTCCGGGGTATCATCGCTGCGATGCTCGATTTCGGCACGCTTTATCATGCGCTTGGAAATCTCATCCTGGTCAACCACCAGATTGACAACAAGGTTGATAGGAAGCTGGTGAGGATAATCGATGCCAGCAAGCATGTTGGCCTGTTCGATAGTGCGCGGAACACCGTCGAGAATACATCCTTGAATATCGCATGGCAATTTCTGGAGATGGTCGTGCAACATATTAATGGTCAATGAATCCGGACACAAAGCGCCGCGATCGATGTATGATTTCGCCTCCAAACCAAGGGGAGTACTGTTTTTGATATTGTTACGGAACAAGTCTCCCGTAGAAATATGTGCAAAATGGAAATTTTCAGCAATTAACTTCGCCTGCGTGCCTTTGCCGGCGCCGGGCGCACCCAACAAAACAATTGTAAACATTGCGATTAACGATTCGTGAATAGTGAATTAAAAACGAATAATGAATGTCAGGATCATCTCCTAATTCATTCCTCTACGACTTGGTAAATCTCACGGAGATTCCGACCAAGACCATTGTAGTCCAGCCCCCTTCCGACAATGAATTTGTTTTCGATTTCCATACCGATGAAGTCGATGGGCAGCGGGAGCTTGTAGGAGTCGGGTTTGAAGGTCAAAGTCGCAATTTTAACATCCTTGACATGATGTTCCAGCAGCATTTTGTGCAGGAAAGCATAGGTGTTTCCAGTGTCCACGATATCCTCCACTACGAGAACCCTTTGATTCTCAATATCTTCAGCGAGGCCAATGATGTTCTTTACTGTAGCCGTGGATTTGGTGCCATCATAAGAACTTACGCGGATGCAACTCATACGGCACGGAATCGTCAGATGTTTGAGTAAATCCGCTCCAAAGATAATGGATCCGTTGAGGACCAAAAGAATAATGGGGACATCGTTCTTATACTCCTCATTTACCTGTTCAGCCACTTTTTCAATGGCATTGTCAATTTCTTTTTCGGAAATGTAACTGACGAATTTTCTGTCGTCGACTTGAATTACGCTCATCTATAATAGGGGTTAAAATGAGCTTGCAAAATTACAATATTTCGGCAATAAAAGTGCATTTTCAGTAAAATTATCTTTACGCTGACAAAGAGATTGATTTTGGGCACAATTTGTAAAAAAAGGTTACTTTTGCAGCGAATTTTAACAGAAAAAAATGGACAAGAAAGAGCTTCGTACAGCAATCAAATTGAGAAAACGCCAATTCACCCCGGAAGAATTGGAGGCAAAATCAGAACTTATCATCAACAAATTAGAAAAACATCCGGACTTTATGAATGCGAAAACCGTGATGGTTTATAGTGCGCTGCCCGATGAGGTGCAGACGGAAAAGTTCATCAGCAAGTGGCGCGACCACAAGCGGCTCATACTTCCGACCGTAGTAGGCGATGACATCATTCCCGTGGAATTATCGGCTGGCACAGGTTTCGCCGTCGGGGATTTCCATATTCTGGAGCCGCAAAACGAGCCCTACACCGGCGACTTCGACCTCATCGTGGTTCCCGGTGTCGCCTTCGACCGCTCTGGCAACCGCATCGGTCGGGGCCGCGGCTACTACGACCGCTTCCTCTGCCAGCATCCGACGACCAGGAAAATCGGCATCTGCTTCGACTTCCAGCT
>ONXT01000286.1 GCA_900321845.1 uncultured Bacteroidales bacterium
CCGTCATTTCCTGAACAACCTGATTTTCAAATCGTTCAACTGAACAACCTGAGCGACCCCCGCACTGTCAAAATCAAGGGCGTGCAGTATTTTATCCGAGATATTTACAGCATAGCCGCCTATCCTCAAAGGGCCGGCGAAGTATCCATTCTTCCCTTGGAATTGGATTCAGTCATTCTCATCCAAGATGAATCGACAGGCAATCCACAAACAAAGACCTTATATTCCGATCCCATCAGATTGAATGTCATAGGTTTACCTTCAAACAAGCCCCCAAAATTCAACGGCGTGGTCGGCGAACTCTCACTCAAGGCATCACTATCCAAAACCGAGATGAAAGCCAACGACACGACCCGTCTGGTGATTACGGTTACCGGAAACGGCAATTTGCAGCGGATTGAAAAGCCATCATTCCACTTTCCGGCACTGCTAAGCGTTGTGGAATCCGAAAGCTACGACAGCACTGAATTGCTAAACGACGATGCAACAGGCTCACGTACATTCAGTTATATCATCACACCACATACAGCTGGCAACTTTTACATTCCCGCATACGAATTCTACTATTTTGATACGCTTACAAAAAGGTATAAATTACTCAGCACGGGAGCGTACGATTTAAAAGTAGAATAAAACAAATAATAGATTGATAACCAATGATAAGACATATCCAAACCGCTATTGTTTTCTGTCTCTTCTGCATAGGGGCGATGGCTGCCGGCTTTGCCCAGACCGCAACCGCTGTCGCTCCAGCCAAAGTCGGCATCAACCAACGGATTAGCTACACGGTCAAACTCGACCAGCACCCGAGCAAAATCACGGCGACCAATTTCGGGACATTCACGCACGTGGGAGGACCATCGCAAAGCAGCTCCACCTCCATCCAAATCGTGAACGGACAGCAATCGACTTCAAACACATATAGTTACACCTATACCCTGCAACCCACAAAGGTCGGAAAGCAAACCATTCCCGGCGTGTCGTTCCTTGTTGACGGCAAAGTTGTGACCAGCAATTCCGTAACCGTTGAGGTAACGCAGGAAGACCAGCAGGTTCGCAACCGCCAGCGCCAACAGTTTATAGATCCTTTCGAGGAATTCTTCGGCAATTCAGCCCGCCAGCAACGCCAAGCCATCGACTTCGACAGCGAGATATTCCTCAAATCGCAGGTCAGCAAAACCAATCCTTACGTGGGCGAAGAGGTCGTCATCACCTATAAGCTCTATTACAGCAACATCTACCAATTCCAAGTCACGGGCAACGAATTCCCGCAACAGCAGAACCTGTGGACCTACCAATTGGGCAATCCCAATGCGTCTCCGCAACCCACGACAACCACACTGAACGGCAAGAGATACAACGTGGTGGAGGTCTATAAAACGGCGGTTTACCCGCAGAAAGCAGGCACCCTCACCGTAACACCGCTTGAGTTGGAGGGGGTGGTCACCGTTCCCAGAGGCTGGTTCGGTGCCGACCAACAGCGAAAGAAACTGAAATCGGGCGAGATCACTTTGAACGTCAAGGAACTGCCCGCCGGAAAACCCGCCAATTTCAGCGGACTGGTCGGCAAGTTCACCATGACCTCCTCGCTTACGAAGTCGGAACTGAAGACCAACGACGCCACGGACTTGGTGGTTAAAATTTCCGGAAGCGGGAACCTGCAAATGGCAGAGCCCCCCGCAATCAACTTCCCGACCGACTTTGACGTAAGCGACCCTGCGGTGAACGACCGGATTCAAACAGGTGGAAACAGCGTAAACGGTTCACGTTCATTCGACTTCGTCATCATTCCCCGAACCGCTGGCAACTTCACCATCCCTGGTTGCGAATTCTGCTATTTCGACCCTCAAAGCAAAACATACAAGACGCTCACTACAGAGCCCTACGATGTCAAAGTTGAAAAGGGCGAAGATGACAACAGCGTTTCATCTTCTTATCAAAAAGGAATCCAGATGCTGGACAGGGACATCCGTTTTATCCAAACCGATGCTTCGCAATTCAACAAGAAAAGCAAGGTCTTGTTCGGAACCGGCCTCTACCTCCTTTTGTTGTTCTTGCCGCTATTAATACTCATTCTGATCATCCTCATCTGGCGGAAAAGCATCAAAAACCGCGAAAATGTGATGAAGCTGCGCAACAAACGTGCTACAAAAGTTGCACGCAGGAGCCTTAAAAAAGCAAAAAAACTGTTAGCGGAGAACAAAGAGACGGAATTCTATGTGGAAATATCACGCGCACTCTGGGGCTATATGAGCGACAAATACAAAATCCCGTTGTCTGAACTTTCCATGGAAACAGTACGCAACCGCTTAACAGACAAGGGATTGGAACAAGAAGACATCGAAAAATTCATCCACACGCTCAATGAATGCGAATTCGCCCGTTTTGCCCCAAACAACAGCGGCGAAATGATGAACAACCTTTACAATCTCTCACTGGATTTCATTACCCAAATCGAGAAAAAATAGTACGCGATGAAAAAGACATTATTGATAATCATGCTAATAAGCTGCATCACAGCAAATTATGCCGAAAATGAATTGGCAAGAATGCAGCAGGCAAACAAAGAGTACCAATCGGAAAATTATAGTGGAGCCGTTGATTTATACAAACAACTCGTCAATGACGGCAACGAAAGCTCCGCTTTGTATTACAATTTGGGGAATGCCTACTACAAAAGCGGTTCCAACGCACAAGCGCTGCTCTGGTATGAGCGAGCCCTCCGCCTCGACCCGACAAACGAAGACATAAAACACAATATCGCCTTTGTAAATCAGAAGATTACGGACAAAATCGAGCCCGTTCCCGAATCCGCGATTGAAATGATGTGGAACAGATCTTCACATAAACTCACCGAAAATCAGTGGGCGATTCTTTCCATCGTTTTCAGCTGCCTTCTCATACTTGCATTGGCCGGCTTCATTTTTGGTAGAAGCGGAGGCCTCAGGATCGGCGGGGGCATCGTTTTCTGCCTTTCCATTTTCATGCTGGTTTTCACCATCATTTTCGCCGCAAAAGAGCACAACCGGTTTGCGCGGCACGACGAGGCCATCGTGATGAACATGGTAACCGAAGCCAAGAGTTCCCCGACAGAAAAAGGGAACACCATTTTCGTCATTCACGAAGGACTTAAAGTGCAGATAACCAAAGAGGTAGAGAACTATGTGGAAATAAGAATCCCCAGTGGCGAAAAGGGTTGGATTAGCAAAATGGCCATTGAGAAAATTTGAGTAGAAAAATGCAGGGAAAAGAGAGATTCGTTGCCAAGACATACGCTGGACTTGAGCAGATTTTAAAAGAGGAATTGGAACAATTAGGTGCGGAAAACTGCAGGATCGGGACCCGTGCCGTGGAATTCGAAGGCGACATTTCGATGCTTTACCGCGCCAACTACTACTGCCGCTTTGCGCTGCGGATTCTATGGCAAGTGCACCAGTTCACCTTCCGCGACAACAACCAGTTTTACGAAGAAATCTACAAATATCCGGCAGAAAAAATCATGTCGGTTCGCAACACGCTCGCTTTTAATGTGACCATGAGCGGGAACATGTTCAAGACGCCCCTCTACGCCGCTCTTTTAGCCAAGGATGCCGTGTGCGACCGCTTCCGCGAGAAGTTCGACGAACGGCCGTCCGTCAACAAGGACAATCCCGATGTCCAATTCAACGTACACATCTTCAACAATAACGCCGCCCTCTACCTGGACGCTTCGGGCGAATCGCTTCATAAGCGCGGATACCGCGTGTCGAGCCACCCAGCGCAGATCAGCGAGGTGGTGGCTGCGGCGATGGTGAAGCTGAGCGGGTGGAAACACGACTGCGACCTGATCGACCCCATGTGCGGTTCGGGCACCATCCTCATCGAAGCCGCAATGGCCGCACTGAACATTCCAGCCGGATTCTACCGTGATAAGTACGGATTCTTCAACTGGAAGAATTTCGATAGGAAATTGTGGGAAAAGATTGTAAATGAAGCGGATATCAAAGACGATGTGCCGATTAATTTCTATGGATCCGACATCTCCACACGTTTCATAGGCATGGCCAAGGCCAACGTTTACGAAGCACGACTCAACGACTTCATCCGGCTGCAACGCTGCGCGATGAGCGAGTCCACGCCCCAACGCACCCCAGCCTGCCTCATCTTCAACCCTCCCTACGGCGAACGCCTTGACATGGATGATATCGAGGATTTCTATAAACAAATCGGAAACAGCTTAAAACAGAAATATGCCGGTTGCACAGCCTTCCTCATCAGTTCCAACATGGAGGCTGTCAAGAAAATCGGGCTACACCCCTCCAAGAAGACGACATTGTACAACGGAGCTCTCGAATGCAAATTCCTACGCTACGACCTGTATGCCGGCTCCAAAGCGAAATAACCGCTCATTCCACGGGCAGCAAATAAACTTTACTCGTAAAAATTTGTCTATCGACCAATTTTCATCCAACCGGCATGGAAAGCTCGAAACAAATGTGTATTGCACAAAAAAAACACAGATTGCCAATTCAAAAAATTAGCGTATTTTTGCCCGATTTTTAATAGCGACAACCATGAAGAAAATCGCAATCATTTTCGCCACCATCGTGCTAACCACCTTTTCGGGGCTCGCGCAAAAGAACACCCCCACACGCGCCTACAACCTCTATGCGGAAAACAACTATGAAGCCGCAAAAGAGTGCATCGACCAATGTATATTGGATGAAAAATACAATACGAAAGCAAGCACTTGGCTCTACAAAGCAAACATCGACCACATGCTGGCCAGCATGGAATACTCTGCCAAGCAAAACGACGACAAGTATGTCATCAAGCACCCCAACACGCCCGTAGAAGCCTTCGACGCATACAAAAAAGCGCGCTCCATCAACAAAAATGTGGAGGGATTTGAGATGAAATCACCCAGCGACGGGCTCCCCATCATCTACCCCTTACTGTTCATCCAAGGCGTTAACGAACTGGTAGCCAATCAATTCGAGACAGCAAAGAACACATTGGAAAAGGCTGTGGAAAGCTACGAAATGCAGACACCGCCCCAATACCCGCTGGAGGGCAAGCTCTATTACTACTATGCTTACGCATTGGAGATGAACAAAGACATGACCAACGCTGAAAAATACTACCAGAAAGCACTTGCGGACGGCTCTAAAGATATGAACGTTTTTATCAGACTGATAGAAAGTTACAAGAGAGACAATCGCAAAACCGACGTACTCGCCCTGATTGAACAAGCCAAGAAAAACGATGCGAACAACGACAACATCCTTGTGGCGGAGGCTGAATACTATTTTTGGACCGGCGACAACGAACGCGGCCGCCAACTGCTGAAAAGCCTTCCCGCAACCCTCAACGAAACTCCCGATGCACTGATCAACGCCGCCAATCTCTACATCAAGGACAACCAATATGGCGAAGCCGAAAAACTCCTCAGAAAAGCATACGCGAACAACCCAAGCGCCCTCATCGCACACAACCTCGGCGTATGCTGCTCCAACATCGGCGAAGACAAATACATGGAAGCCAATAAATTAGATGTCAACGGAAAGAAGAGTGAAGGCGAAGCGGTCAAGAGGGAAGCAGACCAATACATGTTGGACGCGGCCGAATACTTCGAGAAGGCCTCCAAGGAAGAAATCAACGATATCAGCGTACTTTATAAACTAAAAGAAATATATTTACGTTTAGGGAAAGAAAGCAAAGTTCAAGAAACGGAAAAACGCATTCAATCAATAGAAAACAAATAATTTAATAACATCTTAAATTTCAAAATCATGAAAAGATTAGTCGCACTTGCAATCCTCTGCACCATGGCTATGGGCAGTTTTGCACAAAACGTAAATGACGTATGGTTGCTGCTGCAAAACGGCAACATTCCCGGCGCCAAAAAGAAAATCGAAGAATGCATGCCCTCCAACCAAAACAACGCAATGGCTTGGTTGTATAGAGGCAACGTTTATATGAAGATTTACGATCGCGACCAAAGCCGTTTGGAGAAGGACCCCAAGTACACTTCAAAAGACCCGGAAGCCGCTTACATCGCGTATGAGAGTTTCTTCAAAGCATTGGAACTGGATCCGAAAATCAAGGAAAAAACCCCCAGCGGCCTGGTTGAACCCACCTTCGGCCAAAGTACGATGGGCGGCCCCATCTACAACATGGGCGTAGCCGCATACAAGGCCAAGGACATCGAGAAAGCGGAAAAGTACTTCCGCGCCGCTGTCAAGTGCTTCAACCTTGACCCCGCCTACAAGGAATATGCAGGAAGCTGCTACTACCAATTGGCCATCATCAAACAAAACGACAAGGAAGCCTACAAGGAGGTGCTGGATGAAGCGGTCAACGCTAAAACCAATGTCAGCCTTCTTTACCAATTGGCTTACGACTACTATGACAAAGCCAACGACATGGAACAATGCGGCAAAATCCTCACCACTGCCAAAAAGAACGTGAAAAAAACCGACATCACCGACATTTACGCACTGGAATTGGGCTATGCCTCCAAGGTCAAAGACACCGTAAGATTTGAAAAAGCCATCAAGAAAGCTGCCGATTACGATTCCATTCCCGAATTCGTCGCCACCTGCGCTACCTATCTGGTAAACGCAAAAGAATTCAACAAAGCCGACACCTTGCTCACCAGCGCTTTGGCCAAGCATCCGGAAAGCTACGAACTCAACAACATGATGGGCTACACCTACTTCATGTATGCCGATGAGTGCAGAAAATTGGCAGACGCCGCCGTCAAAGAGCATAAATACGATTTGTCAGGTCAATACAAAACCCAAGAAAGGGAATTGATGGCCACGGCACACGACTGGTGCGAAAAAGCATACAACATCAAGAAAGACGAGAAGCAGAATGCCATGATGTTGTATCAATTGAAACTGCAACTGGGCAAAGACGTACCGGCAGAACTCAAAGAATTCGTTGAAGGAACCCCCTCACAAAACTAATTCATGAAAAGACTCTGCGCTATAATTGCTATTATATTGTTATTCAGCAATATACAAGCACAGACGGGCGATTCATCCTCCAACAGACTTTCACAAGACACTACTACTACCATCGCAAAACCGGCCTCCGAAGAGGAGACCGGTTTTGTTGCGAAAGTAGGCAGCTGGTACACCAACCACCTGAGTTATTGGAGCGTTACCCTGCTGATGGGGCTTGAGAGCTCGTTCATCCCCTTTCCATCCGAGATTGTGGTACCACCAGCCGCTTACGCAGCCTGCAACCCCGAATCGCCGCTACACGAAACAGACTCCAATTTCCTGAATATTGCTCTCGTCGTTCTATTTGCAACGATTGGCGCGATACTCGGTGCCCTCATCAACTATTTCATCTCCTACTTCTTAGGCCGCCCGTTCGTCTATTGGTTTGCCGATACCAAGTTCGCGCATCTTTGCATGATCGACCGCAGCAAAGTGGAGAGAGCCGAAAAGTACTTCATCGACCATGGGAATGCCTCCACGCTCATCGGACGGCTCGTTCCCGTCATCCGTCAGCTCATCTCCATCCCCGCCGGTCTGGCTAAAATGCGTCTGCTGCCCTTCGTCGGTTACACCACGCTCGGTGCACTGGCATGGAACATCATCCTCGCCGCCCTCGGCTATGTTGCTCACGGACAAAAGGATTTGATCGCACAATACAGCACTGAGCTGTCATGGATTCTCCTCGGTCTGGGTGCATTGTTTATTATCTACCTGATAATCAGCAGTATCCGGAAGAAAAAGAGAAGGGCGCAAAACGAAGAAAAAGCGTAATGCGTACGTTCGGATTAATTGGCTTCCCGCTGGAACACAGCCTTTCACCTGCCTATTTTCAACAAAAATTCGCAGAAGAAAACATCGTTGACGCCGAATACAGATTATTTCCATTAGAACGAATCACAGATTTTCCCCGCCTCATTCATTCTCAAAATAATTGGGCGGGGTTTAATGTCACCATTCCCTACAAGACCGCAATACTCCCCTATCTGGATGAGCTGGACGAATCGGCAGCCGAAATAGGAGCCGCCAACGTTATTAAAATCGTTCGCAACACACAGGGGATCAGATTGATAGGATATAATAGCGATGCCATGGGGCTTGAAAAAAGCCTGAAGGAATTCCTGCCCGAATTACCCCAAAGGGCACTCATCCTCGGTACGGGCGGTGCTGCCAGAGCCGTAAAATTCGTACTGGATAAAAACAACGTCAAAGCGCAGTTCGTTTCAAGAAAACATCAAGACAACCTTTTGAATTACAAGGATTTATCCAAGGATATCATTGATTCGAACCCTCTGATAATCAATGCCACCCCCGTCGGGATGTTTCCCAAAATCAACGAAGCCCCCGACATTCCATACGAATACTTAACGATCGGAAACGCCCTTTTCGATTTAATTTACAATCCGAAAAAGACCCTTTTCCTGCAAAAGGGAGAAACGAAGGGAGCCAAAATCTGCAACGGACAGCCCATGCTTCATTATCAGGCAGAAGCGAGCTGGCGGATCTGGACAAGCGAATGTCAATAAAAAGGAG
>ONXT01000284.1 GCA_900321845.1 uncultured Bacteroidales bacterium
ACTTCCTGATTTTCACGCTATTGGGGATTCTCGGCGACATCATCCTCTTCGGCTTCCTGCATTACCCGATGGACGGCTCCCAGCTCATTGTCATCCTCAGCACACTCTTCTATCTCACCGCCACGCAGGCGATTTCCGTCCTCATCATCGGCGCGTTGCCCTCCCTCCGCCTCGCACTCAGCGTATCCGCTCTCTACGGGGTCATGTCGTTTTCCCTGTCGGGATTCACCTACCCTGTTTCGCAAATGTTCACCGCGCTGCAAGGCATAGTCAACCTGTTTCCTCTGCGGCACTACTACCAAATCTACATTACCAACGCCATGTATGCCACTGGCGGCTGGCAACTGCTAAGGCCGATGCTCGCCCTCTCCCTGTTCGCAATCCTCCCCCTGTTCGTTTACAAACGTCTGCACAAGGCGCTTATTTACCTGAATTATCCGCAGAAATGATGATGAAAAAACACAGTTTACGACAAAACATGGCTGAAATCCGGCAGATTTTCATGAAGGAAATCCGCGGGGTGTTCAACGACAGCGGGGTGATTCTGATCTTCATCGTGGCGGGGCTGCTCTATCCAATTCTATACAATCTGATTTATTACGATGAAAATGTGTGCGAACTGCCGGTAGCGGTAGTGGATGATGCGAGATGTGACGCCAGTTGTCGTTTTATCCATAAAATAGATGCCACCCCTGAAATTGATTTGCGCTACGAATGCGCCAACATGGAGGAGGCGAAAACACTGATGCGACATCGAAAAATCAATGGAATCATCTATTTTCCAAGAGATTACGGGACGAAACTTGCGAAATTGGAGCAGACGAAAGTGATGGTGTTCTGCGACATGAGCAGTTTCCTCTACTACCGCTCTATCCTGCTGGGCAGCAACCATGCGATGCTGGACGAGCTGAAGCACATTGAACTTGTACGTTACAACGCCACCGGCATCGAAGGCGAGGCGGCGCAACAACTGGTGACACCAGTGCGCTACGATGAAATCAACATGTTCTGCCCGACCGGCGGCTACAGTAGCTTCCTGATTCCCGCCATCCTTGTGATGATTGTACACCAAACGTTGCTACTAGGCGTGAGCGTGCGTTACGGCACCGAAAACGAAGAGAGGAAAAAGCGTATGGAAGAGGGGGTCTTCAACACGACTGTGGGGCGAGCACTCGCCTACTTCATCATCTACGCCATCGTGGCCGCCTTTGACCTTGTGGCGGTACCGCGCATGTTCAACCTGCCGCACATCGGCAATCCATGGGAACTCTGCCAATTCATACCCCCGTTCCTGCTCGCCACCATCTTCTTCAGCATGACCATCGGTGCTTTCATCCGCAAGCGCGAAACGGGCATCCTCACCATGATTTCCCTCAGCCTGATCTTCCTGTTCATCTCCGGCGTGGCTTGGCCCACACCCAACATCCCAATCGTATGGAGGTATCTTTCCTACCTCATCCCATCCACCCACGGAATGCACGGATACATCCGCATCAACTCCATGGGCGCCTCCATCCGCGACATCCCGTTCGAGTACATATCCCTCTGGGCACAAGCCATCATCTACTTCATAACTGCATGTCTGTCATTAAAATACGCAAATCGTCGCTACAACTACACCTCGGTTGACAAGAAAGTTGTATCTTTGCCAAATCCTTCTGAAGCATGAGAAGCATCCAACCATTCAACCATAAAACAGCGTTGCTGATTTCCATTTTCACCAGCCTCATCCATACGGGCATTATGGTGGTGGGCAATCTGTACAACGTGAAGGAGAATGGGTTTGTCATTGAATTCCACCCCGTCCTTGACTTCTTCCTAACGCTAGTTTTATTCTACATCCTGTTCATTTTCTGTTTTCATATTATCCAAAAAAGGATTACCGAAACAAAGAAATACACTTGGACAACTGCTGGGACTATCTTAATTACAGCCGTTTACACTTTTTCGAAACAAGCGCTACGCGAATGGGTTTTCAGCGACCCCGCGATGGAGCTGCATTTCATCATCGGCGTGGTGAACGACTGTCTGGTGGCGCTATTGACACTGATCATCACGTTTACGTTGTACTGGCTGACGCGCCGCCAGCAAATCCGTCTTGAGAACCAGCAGCTGGCCGCCGAAAACATGCAGATCCGCTACGAGGCGCTAGAGATGCAGTTGGATCCGCATTTCCTTTTCAACTCGCTCAACACGCTCAACGGCCTCATCGGCACCGACGACGAAAAGGCGCACCAGTACGTGCAACAGCTGGCCTCCACCTACCGCTACATCACGCGCAACCGCAAGATGGTGCCCCTACGCAGCGAACTCGAGTTCGCCGACAGTTACATCTACCTGATGCAAATCCGCTACGGCAACAACATCGTCATCACCAAAGAGCTCACCGGCGACATCGAGCGGTGGTACATCCTGCCCATCAGCATCCAGCTTTTGCTGGAAAACGCCATCAAGCACAATGTGGTGAGCGACAAATATCCGATGAACATCCTGATAAAGATGACCTCGGCGCACACCATTCTTGTTGAGAATCAGATACACCACAAAGTGGAAGCTACCACCGGCGAAGGGCGCGGCCTGCTGAACCTCTCGCAGCGGTACGAACTTCTGTTCGACAAACAGGTCGCAATCAATGAAACCCAAGACAAGTTCAGCGTAGAAGTCCCACTTATTGAAGAGGAAGAGGCGCAGAAATTCTTAAAGGAGGTACAATGAAAAAGACAGTCATCATTGAGGACGAGGTAATTGCAGCGCAAACGCTGCGGAATCTGCTTACGGAGCTTGAACCCGACATGGAGGTGCTGGCCACGCTTCAAAGCGTGGAAGAGAGTGTCGATTGGTTTCACCAGCACGATGAACCAGACATGGTGTTCATGGACATTCACCTCGCCGACGGCTCCTCGTTCCACATCTTTGACTCCGTAACGCTGAAATGCCCCATCATCTTCACCACCGCTTACGATGAGTACGCGCTGCAGGCCTTTCACGTGAACAGTATCGACTACTTGCTGAAACCCATCAAAAAGGAGGATTTGCGCCACGCCTTAGACAAATACGAGCGACTCACTGCCAGCAACGCCCCGCTAATTGCCTCGGAATCTATCGCCGCTATCCTCGCCGATCTGCAACAGAAGGAGAAAACCTACAGATCCTATTTCCTCATCCCCCATCAAGACAAGCTGTTGCCATTGGCCGTCAGCGACATCGCCTGCTTCTACGTGGAAAACAAGACAACGGAAATCATCACCTACAGGAATCAGAAATACACGTTGGACACCCCTCTCGATCAGATCATGCAGCAACTCAACCCTACCGTCTTCTTCCGCGCCAACCGGCAGTTCATCGTGGCGCACAAAGCCATCAGCGACATCAACTTCTGGTTCGGGAACAAGCTCAAGCTGCAGCTCTCCGTATCCGTTCCCGAAATCATCATCATCAGCAAAGCCAAAGTATCGGAGTTCAAAACGTGGTACACAAAGTGAAGATTCATGATCCGTAGAAAAAAACAGCGCCGTCCACTTTTGCGGGCAGCCAATTTATCATAAGTCATTAGCCAATAATCATTTACCAATATGTTAGTAGAAATTTGTTGTGGAAATCGCGAGTCGGCGGTGAATGCCGAAAAGGCGGGAGCCAAACGCATCGAGTTGTGCCGCGAGCTCTCCTTGGGCGGACTGACGCCTTCACACGAAGACATCCTGTTTTGCAAAACGCATTTGAAATTGCAGACCTTCGTGCTGATTCGTCCACGCGGAGGCGATTTCTGCTACAACGAGGAGGAGTTCGGAAAGATACTGTCGGAGATTGCGTTTTGTCGCGAAGCCGGCATTCCAGGCGTGGTGGTCGGATTCTTGGACAAAGAGCTTCATGTCGATGTAGAGAAATGTCGTTTGGCGATGAAGGCGGCGACAGGTATGGAGGTGACGTTTCACCGCGCTTTCGACCGATGTGCCGACTGGCGAAGCGCGTTGGAGCAGATTATCAGCTGCGGTTTCACGCGCATTCTCACCTCGGGACAGAAGCCCACGGCAATGGAGGGAGCGGACACGTTGGCGGAAATCGTTGAACAAAGCAGAAAGCGAATCACCATTCTCGCCGGCAGCGGCGTGCAAAGCGGCAACGTGGCGGGACTCATCGACCGAAGCCACGCTGACGAGGTACACGCAAGTTGCAAACTCAACGGCTACGTGAGCGACATCGATGAAATCCACGCGATTCAGAGAATCGTGGACTGTGGAATGTGAACTGATACGGGTAAACTAGGTCTTTACGACTTTTGCCCACATCCAACTAAAAATCGCGAACATCAAATTGTGGAGCATCCATCAATTGTTTAAAAAGATTCCCAGTTTTTTAAAATTTGTGTACTTTTGCATTGTCAAAATTTTTTACTGGTTTTTTTGAAAAACATAGTATTTCCAATGCATACAGCAAAATTGACTATGAAAATCATTTCGCAGTTCTTGCTCTTTTTTGCACTTTTTTCTCACTTTTTCCAACCAGCAAAAGCGCAAAATTGCCCATTCAACGTGCGATTTTCTGTTATAGACGCCACCTGTTTCAACAATGGGAAGGTCTGCTATTGTATTTTAGATGGTGCCGACAACCCGATTACTGACCTATCGGGCACC
>ONXT01000282.1 GCA_900321845.1 uncultured Bacteroidales bacterium
CCCATCAAGATCGTGTCAAAGACGGAAAAGTCAAATACAACATCTTGTTTTTGAGGTACATACGATACGATTTTGGCCAGTTCTCTGGCGGAGAATTTCTCAATGGCGGTATCTTGTAGATAAACGCTTCCCGCTGTCTTGGAGGGCAATATGCCGGCGATGGCTTTCAGCAGCGTGGACTTGCCTGATCCGTTCGGTCCGATAATTGCACAGAAATCACCTGAATCAATGTCGAAATTGATGTCTTCTAAAACGTTTTTCTTGTCGTAAGCAAAAAATAATTGCTTGATAGATAGCATTTTATTTAATAATTGTTAATGAACTATGATAATCGACGGCATGAACGTACCCTTCGTAATGGAAGACGTAATAGTAAACGCCATCGGAAAGGCCTTCGGCGGTGAACCCGGATTCGGCATTGAAAACTGCACCGTCCAGGGCGTAAGTCTGGTAGTTCTCTTTTTCGTAAACTTTCTTGCCCCATCTGTTATAGACAGTTAACAAATTGGGCAAATTGGGATTCAGGTTCTTGATAGCGAAGACGTCGTTTATGTTGTCGCCGTTGGGAGTCAGCACATTGGGGAATTCGAGATCCGCGTCCACGTAGGCGTAGTGCGACATTGAAGAGGTGCAGCCGAAGGAGGAGGTGAGGGTGAGCGTGACGAGAAACTCGCCCCAGCTGTCGTAGGTGTGCGCGATGTTGTATTCGATGGTGGACTCGGAATTCCCGTCACCGAAATCCCAGTCCCAAGTGTAGGTTTCCCCCAGATAGTTCCCGCTGAGATCGGTGAGGTTGATGAACTCAATGGGAGTGCCTTGTGAAAGGAGCACCCGTTCGGGGTTCAGCAGGAAATCAACCTGCGGGGAGCTCGTGATGACCAAGTTCAATTCAATGATGCTGTCGCAACCATAGATGTTCGTTAGATTTTGAAAATGAGCGAATTCGCCCGTCAATGCCGTGGCATCCCCTGAAATATTGAAGCCGTGAAGCGTGTAGTCTTCATATTGGCAGATGGTGTCCGTATAGGTTTCTGTGGAAACGGGAAAAACGTGAATGGTCAGCGTGACGACACTGTCGCAACCGAGTGAACTTTGTTCGTTATGCACCATCACGTGTTCGCCCAAATCCATCGTATCTGTATTGAAAATGAAGCCGTTATCGTTGTAATTGCTGCCCTTGCAGATATTGTCCTCCAAGTGTATGTCATAAATTTCGCCGACAGTGAGGTTTAGGATTTCAGTGCTGTCGCAACCGTAGGTGTTTGTAAACACATGGGTGAAGGTTTGGGGGCCGATGGTGAGCTCGTCGGCGGAGAACTCAAATCCAAATGCTTGGAAATCAGTTCCTTCGCAAATGATTGTGTCGTGTGTGAAAATTTCGCTCGGCAGAACGGTCAGGTAGAGGGTGACGATGCTGTCGCAATGGTTATGTGTTTGAAGATGCGCGCTGTCAACCAGTGTGCCTATGGTGGAGGTTTGTGAAGACGTGAAGGTGAAACCATAACCGCTGTAGGGTTCGCGCTGGCAGATGGTGTCGTAAAACACAAGGTCGTAGTCGGGGTTGACGGTGATGGAGAAGTCGGCGGTTGCGACGCAGCCGTTTGAATCGGCGATGGTGTAGGCGAGTTGATAGACGGCGGCGGAGTCGTTGAAGTTGAAGCTGGTCTCGTTGTAGGTCGTGTTATTGTACGAGTAAGTGCCGCCAAGGGGCATTCCGCCGAGGAGTTGGGCGGAGGAGTCGTTCAAGCAGAAGGTGGAGCTCGGATGGGAAACGGGCGGCTCATAATCAACGATGACGACAGAATCGATGGCGATATTGCCGTCGAAGTCGGTTACAATGACGGTGTAAGTGCCAGCGCACAAGCCGATTGCGGTATCGGTCGTCTGCATATTCGGGTCATTCCACGCGTAGGTGTAGGGAGGGGTACCGCCCGTCACGGTGGCCACGGCTATTGCGTTGCAGGTGATGATAGGCGGGTCGATGCAGTCGTCGTTGCAAGTGGCGTAGGTGGGGGAGGAGGGGGTGCTTTGCCATGCGCCGCCGTCAGGGATGCGGCGGAAGGACTGCCCCAAGTAGTTTTGCGGGTTCAAGGAGGTGATGTAGTTCTTGTTTGCGGCCGGAATGGCATCGTAGCTGGGGGGAATCCCCTGGAATCCGCAGTCGCTTACGCCTGGGTTGCAAGGTGTACACGACATGCAGGAGTTGGTGGTGCTGCACCAGCTGATGGCGTCTTGCGGAATGCCGTTGGCATCGTAAAAGGCGAACCAGCCGCCGGCATTGGGGAACCACAGGCGCGTGCCACCGCCGTAGCAATAGCGGCTGTCAACGACGATTTCAACCACATTCCCGCCGTTCGCAACGAGCATCGAATCGGGAACGGCTGCCGCATAACGACCTCGAACCAGCGCAAAGCCTTGCGGGGGAACTACACTTCCGGGCGGAATCACAAAACCGCCTCCGTAATTTCCACCGTCTGGCGCATTGTTGCCAAGAAAATAGCAGGAAATGTCCACCGAATCGCATTTGTGAGGATTGTATAATTCAATCCACTCACCGCTCCGGCTCGTTCCATCGTCCATGATGGAGCCATCACGCGAACTGGGCGACAACATCACTTCGTTGATTAATATTGTTGGACCATTGTAAAAACAACCCTGTCCTATGCAGTCGGTGTTGACAGTGCCCGTCACTGAAACGGAAAGCGATTGTGCGTGGATTTCCAACACGCTTAGAGCTATAATTATAGTAAATGTTATAGTAGATATAATTTTTCTCATACGCGCGATTTTTTAGATAATGGTTGCAATAATTAGTCAGCGTGCAAAGGTAGTTAAAAAAACTTCATATATGCAATAGTTTCTGAATAATTATTTCTAAGAAAAATTCGTATATTTGCAGCCGAGTTCATAGTAATTCATAAAAAGATATTTTATTCGTAATTTATTAATAATCAATTAAAAAACGACAATGAGAAAAGGTTTCATCTTGGCTGCGATTGCAGCGCTGACACTTTCTTTCAACGTGATGGCCCAAGATAGCAAGGAGGGCAAAACCGAGGAAGAAGGTTACAAATTTACAATTTCGAAGGAACTTCCTGTAACTTCTGTGAAAGACCAGAACCGTGCCGGCACATGCTGGTGCTACTCCGGTTTGGGCTTCATCGAAGCCGAACTGCTCCGTATGGGCAAGCCCGAATATGACTTCTCGGAAATGTACATCGTTTCCAATACCTACTTGGACCGCGCCAAAGCCGCTGTCCGCACCCACGGCGACGTCTCCTTCTCCCAAGGCGGCTCTTTCTACGATGTAATCTACGGTATGAAGACTTTCGGTCTCGTTCCTGAATCTGAAATGCGCCCGGGCGCTGCTTACGGCGACACGCTCTCCGACCATACCGAACTCTCCGCTGTCAGCGACGCCATCGTGAAGGCGATTGCCAAAGGCGAACACAAGTCCCTCCAAACCGACAAGAAAACCGGCCAACCCCTCTGGTTGGAATCCATCAAGGCCGTCCACGACATCTATCTGGGTACCTGCCCCGAGGAATTCACTTACAACGGCAAAAAATACACCCCGAAATCATTCTACGAATCCCTCGGCTTGAATGCCGACGACTATGTCTCCATCACTTCCTATACCCACCATCCTTTCTATCAGCAGTTCGTTCTTGAAATCCAAGACAACTGGCGTTGGGGCTTGAGCTACAACGTTCCGTTGGATGAGATGATGCGCATTTTCGACTATGCGATTGAAAACGGCTACCCGATTGCTTGGGGCGCCGACGTGAGCGAAGACGGCTTCCGCAAGAATATCCGCAAGGGCTTCTGCGTTCTGCCTGACCTCGAAGCCAAGGAGACCATCGGTAGCGACATGGCCCATTGGACCGGCTTGACCGCTTCCGAACGCGCCAAGGAATCCCAAAGCCAACCGACTCCCCAACGCTGGGTTACCCAAGAGGAACGCCAAGCCGCTTTCGACAATTGGGAAACCACCGACGACCATGGTATGCTGATTTACGGCACCGCCAAAGATCAAATCGGCAACGAATATTATATGGTAAAGAACTCATGGGGTGACTACGGCGAATACCACGGCATGTTCTATGTGAGCAAAGCCTTCGCTCAATACAAAACGATGAACATCCTCGTGCATAAAGACGCCATTCCGAAGGACATCAAGAAAAAACTCGGTATCAAATAGTTGATTGCCAACAAATAAAAAGGCTGCGCACGGTGAAATCCAAGCGCAGCTTTTTTTTGTCTGCAACTATCGTTTTCTTCCACAGATAAATCGTGGCAGTCCGCGAAAATCATTCCTACAGACGATATTTGTAAACCCCATTCTTTCAAGCAGTTGCTTTAACTCAGGATGGAAATGTTCATGCGTTTCAAAGTAGAGTCCGCCGCCGGAATTGAGGGCTGAAACGGCCAATTGCGCAATTTTATCGTAGAAAATCAACGGACTTCCGTCGGGCACGAACAAGGCGCAGGAGGGCTCGAAATCAACCACGTTCCTTTCAAGGTGCTGGCGTTCGCTCTCGGGAATGTAGGGCGGATTGCTGACGATGAGGTCGTATTTGCCAGGCAACTGATTGGTTTCCAATATGTCTGATTGGTAAAAAGCGACTTCGGTACGATTGGCTATCGCATTGTAACGGGCTGTTTGGAGCGCTTGATCGGAAATGTCGATGCCGGAAACAGCGGCTTGAGGAAAGCATTTCTTCAGAGCGATGGCAATGCTCCCGCTGCCCGTCCCTATGTCTAAAATGGCTTTGGGATGATGCCCATTGTGCTCCTTCACAATCCAGTCCACCAGCTCCTCGGTTTCAGGGCGGGGAATCAACACACTATCATCTACTTTGATTTCGGCGTTGTAGAATTCTGTTTTGCCGATGATGTATTGGATGGGCTCGCCGTTCTGAATCCTTTGCAAGTCGCGGGCGAAATCATCGGGGGTGGCAATCTCGTCCTCCAATTCCATCGCGAACTTGTAGGTTGGAATGCCTAATTTGTCGGAGACGTAAAGACGGAACATGGCCTGTGCCTCGCGTTCGTCGTACCGCCGTCGGGCCACTTTCAGAAACTGCTTCTTCAATTCGGATTTCGTCATCGCAAAGTGATTTTCTCGGTGCATTTCAGCCTGCAAAAGTAAGCAATTCCGCTCACACCAAAACAGAAAATTTTAGTATATTTGCCGCCTCAATTCGACAACAAAAAAACACCATTCCCAATATGAAAAAAATTATTTTTTCCATTGCAATTTTAGCAATTATGTCAACATCCTGTAAAAAAAGCGAGAATCAGAGCACTGAACAAGTCAATGATTCTGAATTGATTACAAAAGAAAACCGTCCTGTACCGGATTTCTCCAAGGGCATTCTTACGGAAGAGATCCTTTGGTATTTCGGCAGGGTTTCCGCTCCGTCGGTTTCTCCTGACGGCAAGACCTTGCTCTATTCGGTTAAATATTTCGACTATAGAAAGAACAAGGGCAATGCCGAACTTTACACGGTTCCCGTTGCCGGTGGGACACCCACGCAAGTCTCTTCCACGCCCGACGACGAAATTCAGCCGATATGGATGCCCGACGGCAAGAAAATTGCCTTCCTCTATCCCGACAAAGATGGGGTTTTGCAGGTTTTCGAGGCCAACCCCAACGGTTCCATGCGTCGGCAGGTGACTCACGCTCCGAGCGATGTGAACGGTTTCTCTTTCTCGCCCGACGGCAAAAACATCCTGTTCACCCGCAATGTGAAACTGGATACAACCGCTGTTGACCGCTATCCCGATTTGCCCAAGAACACGGCGCAAATCTATGACGATCTGATGTATCGTCATTGGGATGCCTGGGCCGACGGAACTTACGCCCATCTGTTCATCGCGCCGGTTAACGATACTGAAAATGCAGTGGAACTGCTCAAAGGCGAGCGTTTCCATTCGCCCGTCCCCTCCAGTGGCGGCATGGAAGAGGCCGTTTGGAGCCCCGACGGCAAGAAAATCGCCTACTGCTGCAAACGCGCTACCGGCAAGGACTTCGCGGTAAGCACAAACACCGACATCTTCATCTATGACCTCGCTTCCCAACAAACCATCAACATGACCGAGGGCAACCAAGGTTACGATATGGATCCCGTTTGGAGTCCCGACGGCAGCAAAATTGCGTGGTGGAGCATGGAGACGCCCGGTTTCGAATCCGACAAGAAGCGCCTGATGATTTACGATCTCAAGAAAGACTCTTCGGATTACTGCACTCCCGATTTCGACTACAATGCCGAGAGTTTCGTTTGGAGCGCCAAGGGCGACAAGGTCTATTTCCTCAGCTGCGTGGAGGCGACCTACCAAATCTATTCCTTTGATCTCGCAAGCCGTGCTATCGACACGCTGACCAGTGGCGACCACGACTACAACTCATTGGCCCTTGCCGGCGACAAGCTGATTGCCACGATGACCCGCCACGACCTGCCCGCTGAAATCTTCTCCATCGATTTGGCAACCAAGCAGGCCAAGCAGATTACCTTTACCAACAAGGACATTCTGGATAAAATCGACATGGGCAAGACCGAGAAACGCTGGGTGAAAACCACCGATGGCAAGGATATGCTCGTGTGGGTGATTCTTCCTCCGAAATTCGACCCCAACAAAAAATACCCGACACTGCTTTATTGTGAAGGCGGCCCGCAATCTCCTGTAAGTCAGTTCTTCTCCTATCGCTGGTGTTTCAAGATGATGTCGGCGCACGATTATATCGTGGTTGCTCCGAACCGCCGTGGTCTGCCCGGCTTCGGTCAGGAATGGAACGACCAGATTAGTCGTGACTATGGCGGACAGAACATGAAGGACTATTTCTCCGCCATCGATGCGCTGGCCAAAGAGCCCTATGTGGATGAAACCCGCTTGGGCGCAGTCGGAGCCAGTTACGGCGGATACTCCGTCTATTGGCTCGCCGGTCATCACGAGAAACGCTTCAAGGCCTTCATCGCCCATTGCGGCATGTTCAACTTTGAAAGCTGGTACGGCACGACGGAAGAGCTTTTCTTCGCCAATCACGATATTGAAGGACCCTATTGGGAGAAGCCGACCCCGAAGAGCTACAGCTTCTCGCCGAACAAGTTCGTCGGCAACTGGGACACTCCGATTCTCGTCATCCATGGTGGCAACGATTTCCGCATCCCCTATACCGAAGGAATGCAGGCGTTTGACATCGCCCAGATGAAGGGAATTCCGAGTCGTTTCCTCTATTTCCCCGATGAAACTCATTTCGTCGTGAAACCGCAAAATGCCATGGTTTGGCAGCGTGAATTCTTCCGCTTCCTGGATGAATATCTGAAGAAATAGCACCGCCACCGACTTGTTGTGACCATGCGCGACTGGAGAACCAACTTGCAATGGGGTATAATGGACACGTACATTCTACGTAAGTTCATCGGCTCCGTGTTCTTCTCCATTGCACTGTTGATGACCATCATCATCGTCTTCGACATTTCTGAGAAAATTCAGTCGTTTATGGACAATGAAATCCCTCTGAGCATCATTGTCGTCAAGTACTACTTCAATTTCATACCCTACTTCGTCAATCTATTCTTCCCGCTGTTCACTTTCATCTCGGTGATTTGGTTCACCTCCAAATTGTCGGGATGGAATGAAATCATCTCCTTTTTCAACGGAGGTATCAGTTTCTACCGTTTTCTCGTCCCGTATATCGTGGGGGCGTTGCTTTTGTGCATCCTCTCCATGTTCATGTCCAACTTTGTGATTCCGAAGACCAA
>ONXT01000280.1 GCA_900321845.1 uncultured Bacteroidales bacterium
CCAAGGCTTGCGAGATGATCAACAACGGCGAGGGCGACATCCTGATGAAGGGCTTGCTCTCCACCGACAAATACATGCGAGCTATACTCAACAAGGAGCGCGGACTGATGCCCGGACCGAAAGCGGTGCTGTCGCACGTCACCGTGATTGAGACGCCCCGTTACCACAAGCTCATCATCTGCGGCGACGTGGCCATCATCCCCGCCCCCGACCTCAACCAGAAGATCGCCATCACCAACTACCTGGTGAACACCGCCCGCGCCCTTCAGATTGAGAAACCGAAGGTAGCTGTGCTGGCCGCCACCGAGCAGGTGCTGCCCGCCATGCAAGCCTGCGTGGATGCCTGCATCATCAGCAAGATGGCCGAACGCGGTCAGATCAAAAACGCCGTCATCGATGGTCCGCTGGGCGTTGACCTCGCCATCGACATGGAGTGCGTACAGATCAAGAAAGTGAAGAGCGAGGTGGCCGGCGACGCCGACTGCATCGTGTTCCCGAATATCGAGACTGGCAACGTGTTCTACAAGTGCAACACCAAACTCGCCGGCGCAGAACTCGGTGCAATGGTCGTAGGCGCAAAAGTTCCCTGCGTACTCTCCTCCCGCGGCGATTCCACCAAAACCAAATTATATTCCATCGCACTGGCTGCAGCCGTTGCCAAATAACGATTATGAGAAAAGCATTACAACTAATAAGCTTATTATTAATTGGTTACATCTTTGTTGGATGCTCCGAAAACGTTCCGACCATCAACTCCGACAAAGCCGACCAAACCCGTATTTTCCAAGCCTATAAGGTGTCTTATCGGGCGTATTCAAAAGAATTGACCGCCACCGCCGCTTTTCACCTGAACAACACAAGCGGTGAAATCGTGAAATTGACCGGAAAATCGGAAGTCTTCTTCGAAAAGGAGGATATGGAATGGCTGGAACAGGGATACTATCAAGAAACGGGTAACAAGTTTATTGAAAAGCCCGCTTTCAAGTACATCAATAATGACGGGCAAATTTTTCAAAACAAATTCACTGTCAAAAAAATAGAATTCAAACAGGATAATATCTCCCTCCAGAAAGGCGCAGAAAATTCATTCAAGTGCAAAGGTCCCGACATGGATTTCAACGAGAGCGTCTATCTATCTCTTCACATCAACAACGACGACGTGGAGATTCAGGCCGACATGAGCCGGAACGACATCGTGCTGGCCGAACACGCTTTGGATGAGATTCCGGCGGGCACCTACACCGGCTGCCTCGTCAGAAGGAATTTCGACACCAACGTCCATTCCTTGGACCGCGGTGGCGTTTGGGAAAGCGAGTATTACTCCAATCAACAACAAATCACAATCAAATGAAAACAAGTCTCAGAACTCACACTTGTGGCGAACTCAACATGCAGCACCTCAACGAGAAGGTGACGCTGTGCGGTTGGATTCAGAAAATCAGGAAACTGGGTGGGATGACCTTCATCGACCTGCGCGACCGCTATGGCATCACGCAACTGGCATTCGATGCGGCCACCCAACCCGAACTCTGCCAACAAATCGACTCTTTCGGAAGAGAGTGGGTCATTCAGGTGAAAGGCACTGTTAAGGAACGCTACAGCAAAAACAAGAACATCCCGACCGGCGACATCGAAATCATGGCCGACGAGATAACCGTTTTAAACGAATCACTCACTCCTCCGTTCACGATTGAGGACGAGTCGGACGGCGGCGATGAACTCCGCATGAGATACCGCTATTTGGATTTGCGCCGCAATCCGGTGAAAAACAACCTGCTCTTCCGCCATAAACTGAGCATCACCATCCGCAACTACATGAACCACATCGGCTTCGTGGAAATCGAGACCCCGTTCCTCGTAGGCTCAACCCCCGAAGGCGCACGCGACTTTGTCGTCCCCTCCCGCTTGAGCCACGGCGAATTTTTCGCACTTCCTCAGTCCCCACAGACCTTCAAGCAACTGTTGATGGTGGCCGGCTTCGACCGCTATTTCCAAATCGTGAAGTGCTTCCGCGATGAAGACCTC
>ONXT01000279.1 GCA_900321845.1 uncultured Bacteroidales bacterium
AGGGTGCCCAAAACGAGGTCGAGGTCGGTGGAGAGGGACTCGCGCATTACCTTGCGGTCGGTGGCCTCGCCGTTGTCATAGTCGATGATGTCGATCACCTTGGTGTCTTCATTCTGAGTGGAGACCGGTGCGTCGATGGATTGGGTGCGGTTTGAAATGCGCAGCAGTTCAGTCACTTTGTATTCGGGCAGGTCCATCGCGTCCGCGATTTCGGCAACGGTGGGGGGGCGTTGGAACTGTTGCTCAAGGCGGCCGATCTCTTTCTTCAGCTTGCTGATGACGCCGACTTGGTTGAGCGGCAGACGCACCACGCGCGACTGCTCGGCGATGGCGGTAAGGATGGCCTGGCGAATCCACCACACGGCGTAGGAGATGAATTTGAAGCCGCGGGTTTCGTCGAATCGTTCGGCGGCGCGTACCAATCCCACATTCCCCTCATTGATCAAATCTTCCAGACCAATTCCTTGGTTCTGATATTTTTTAGCGATGGAAACAACGAATCGCAAGTTTGCTGTGGTGAGTTTTTCAAGTGCTTCGCGGTCGCCTTCTTTAATGCGACGGGCCAATTCCACCTCCTCTTCGGCGGTGATGAGAGGCTCTTTCGCAATATCGGCCAGGTAGCGTTCGAGTGAAGCAGAGTCACGGTTAGTAATTGAGTTCGAAATTCTAATTTGACGCATCATAATGGTTAAATTTTTATCTATATTATAATAATGGTTTGTTTCTTACTTAAGGGTGACGTTGACTTTTTTGACGGTTCCATTCCGGAGAATGGTGATTGTAACGTTTTCTTTCGGGGAATGTTGTGTGATGACCTCGCGAAGTTCGGAGACGGAATTGATTTCGCGCTCGTCGATGGCGAGGATGACGTCATCCACCGCGATGCCGGCCTGGTCAGCAGCACCGTCGGCTTCTACTTTCGCCACGAGCAGCCCCTCGACCTTGTCCAGACCGAGTTCCCGTGACTTTTCGTAGTCGATTTCGATCACGTTGACGCCGAGGGTGGCGCGTTGGACCTTGCCGTAGTTTTTCAGGTCGCCGACAACTTTGCGGGCGATGTTGGACGGGATGGCGAAGGAGTATCCTGTGTAGTAGCCGTTTCCGGACGCGATGGCTGAGTTGATGCCCACGAGTTCGCCCTTGACATTGACGAGTGCGCCGCCGCTATTCCCTTGATTGACAGCCGCATCCGTCTGAATGAATGATTCGATGGAGGAGTTCTTGCCGAGGATGTCCAAGTTGCGAGCCTTGGCGCTGACGATGCCCGCCGTAACGGTCGAGGTCAGGTTGAAGGGGTTGCCGACGGCCAGCACCCATTCGCCGATTTTCAAGTCGTCGGAATTGCCGAATTGAAGTATGGGCAGGTTCTGGCAATCTATTTTGATGAGGGCGAGGTCTGTTTCAGGGTCGGTGCCGGCGATGGAAGCGGTGAATTCGCGTTTGTCGTTGAGGGTGACCGTGATGTTCTCGGCATCTTCCACTACGTGATTGTTTGTGATGATGTAGCCGTCGGGTGAGATGATGACCCCGGAGCCAGCACCCATCGCTTCGTATTCGCGCGTGCCAAGTGCGTTATTTCCGAAGAAATCCTCCCAAAAACTACCTCCGAAGAAATCCTCCCAAACGGAAGTTCGGTACTTGAAAGTCGTTTTTATATGCACAACGGCATGCACAGACTGTTCCGCGGCGGAAGTCATGTCCACATATTTTGCGGCGGACGTCTGCCCCGAAACGACCGAGAGTGAAATTAATAACACACTGATAATCAATGTATTGATAAATAATACCTTTTTCATATCCTTTCCTTTTTCCAACAAACTCTGCATAAGACAAATTAGGTAACGAAATTGTTTGAAAAAAATTATTTTTATTTTAGGGTTTATGAAAAAAATTATTCGTACTTTTGCGCCTCAAAAAATTATAAACCAAAATCAATTAAAAAATGTACGCAATTGTAGAAATAGCAGGGCAACAATTTAAGATTGAAAAAGATCAGAAGATCTATGTTCATCGCCTAAAAGCTGAAGAAGGTTCCGAAGTGAAGTTCGACCGCGTAATGTTAGTGGCAGACAACGGTTCTGTGAAAGTAGGCACCCCCACCGTTTCCGGTGCAGAGGTTTCCGCTACCGTTTTGCAACATCTCAAGGGAGAAAAGGTTCTTGTTTTCAAGAAGAAAAGAAGAAAAGGTTACCAGACCTTGAACGGGCACCGTCAGTATCTGACCTCCATTCAAATCAACGGCATTACCTTTTAATTTTTAACTCACTGAATTAGAAACAAAAAAAATCATTCATTATGGCTCATAAAAAAGGTGTGGGTAGTTCACAAAACGGTCGTGAATCCCAAAGTAAACGTTTAGGTGTCAAAATTTTCGGCGGTCAATTCGCCAAAGCCGGCAATATCATCATCCGCCAAAGAGGTACGGTCCATAATCCCGGCGTGAATGTCGGAATGGGTAAGGATCACACCCTTTTCGCGCTGATTGACGGCACGGTTCAATTCAAGAAAAAAACCGGCGGAAAATCCTTCGTTTCCGTTCTTCCTCTCGAAGAAAACGCGCAAGCGTAGTTTCTGCTTAGACGACAAAATAGAAGGCTGCATCCGTGCAGCCTTTTTTTGTTGCATACGATTTGTTGCATACGATGTTTATGGTGTGATTTGTGGGACGGAATCATTCGCCGTTCATCAGTTCCCTGATTGTCCGCTCGTCCTCTTGCAGTTGGGCGGTGAGCGCATCCACGGACTCGAAACGTCTTTCCTCCCGAATCTTTTGGATGACGGCAAATTCGATTGCCTTGCCGTAGATGTCCTGTTGAAAGTCGAAGATGTGGATCTCCACCGTCGTTTCTGTCAGTGCAAGGGTAGGGCGCGTGCCCACGTACATCATCGCTCCGTACTGCGTCCCGTCATATTTTACCCAAGCGGCGTAAACACCCGCGGTGAATGGCATGACAGGTTGAATGTCAGTTAGATTCGCTGTTGGATAGCCGAATGTGCGCCCGTTTGCATAGCCGTGTGCCACCGTGCCTTTGAGCCAGAAAATCTCAGGTTTGAACATCTTCATTCCAAGTTCGAATTTGAAATTGCAAAGTTACAATTTTATTGTTTCCAAATCTCCAATTCTTCATTTCTCAAGCGCAATGTTTCTGTCAAAAAAACTTTCAACAAAATATCAACATCGCCGATATTTCGTTATCTTTTTTGTAATTTTGCCCCACTAATAATTTTAATAAAATCATATTATGCATATAGCAGTAGCGGGCAACATCGGTTCAGGGAAGACCACTCTCACAACGATGTTGGCGAAACATTTCGGCTGGGAGCCGATGTACGAGAGTGTCGATAACAATCCGTATCTGGCCAGTTATTATGAGGACATGCAGCGCTGGTCGTTTAACCTCCAAGTTTATTTTTTGAATAACCGTTTCCGTCAGGTAATTGATATCCGGAAGAAAAGCAAGACCGTCATTCAAGACCGTACCATTTACGAGGACGCCTATATTTTCGCCCCGAATCTGCACGACATGCAGCTGATGGCCACGCGCGATTTTGAAAACTATGCCTCCCTTTTCGAACTGATGGCTCAATTCCTTCAGGCCCCTGACTTGTTGATCTATCTCAAAGCCTCGACCTCTACGCTGGTGTCGCAGATTCAAAAGCGCGGCCGTGAGTATGAAAAGACCATCCGCCTCGACTATCTCCAGCATCTGAACGAACGCTATGAGGATTGGATTTCCGGTTATAAACTGGGCAAACTGCTCATTGTGGACGTGAATAAGTTGAAATTTGCCGAGCGCCCAGAAGATTTCGGTGAAATCATTGAGATGATTAATGCCGAGTTGTTCGGACTTTTCGATCAAAAATAGTGGATATGGGTTTCATCGGTGTCATCCCTGCACGTTATGCCTCCACCCGTTTTCCTGGGAAGCCGCTCGCCCTCATTCAGGGCAAACCGATGATCCAGTGGGTGTATGAACGTTCGTCAACGGCTGACCTGCAGGATGTTGTAGTCGCTACGGATGACGACCGGATTTTCAACGCCGTCCTCTCTTTTCATGGCAAGGCCGTGATGACCTCGCCCAATCACAATTCGGGCACCGAGCGTTGTGCCGAAGTGGCAGAGTCGCTGCAACTTTCCCCTAATGACGTGATTGTGAACATTCAAGGCGACGAGCCCTTCATCAGAAAAGAGGCCGTCAACCTGCTCGTCAGTCGGTTTCAAGATCCGCAAGTGAAAATTGCGACTTTGGCGAAGGAGTTCTCCGCTGGGGAGGAGCCCGCCAACCCCAATATGGTGAAGGTGGTGCGTGCCCAGTCGGGAAAGGCACTCTATTTCAGCCGCTCTGCCATCCCGTTCTATCGGAGCACCGACATCCCACCGCTTTTTTACAAACACATCGGCATTTATGCCTATCGGTGTGATGTCTTGCGTGATTTGGTGCGCCTGCCCGCTTCCGTTTTGGAAAACGCCGAGAAGCTGGAGCAGCTCCGCTGGCTTGACTACGGCTATGAGATTTATGTGGACATCTGCGATTACGAGAATATCTCCATCGATACGCCGGAGGATTTGGCTCGCGCAGAACATTTTGTGAACTTTTAATATTAACATAATGATTGTCAGAAATCTAATTGCATTCTTGCAAGAAGAAGGTCAGGTTTATGTTGGCGGAATCGGACTTTTCCAGAAGGTATTCCAGCCGGCCAAACTGTCGAAGGGCAAATTAACCCCACCGCACAATGCCGTCACCTTGGACTGCAAGGCGGAAGAGAGCGCATTCCCTTTTATCATGTTCGTTTCCAAGCGCGAACATCTGAAGATTGTGGATGCCGATGCCGCCATCCGCACATGGACCGATAATCTGCTTGCGGAACTCAAAAAGCATAAGGTTCACGTGGATAATTGGGGCGTCTTCGCCATCAAAAAAGGGGAGCTCACGTTTAAAAGCGACTTGATCCCTGAGCTGAATGTGGAATTCGAGGGACTTCCTCCTATCGGTATTGACGAGGAGGGTGATAGACAGCCGAAAATCATAGATGACGAACCGTTTGTC
>ONXT01000278.1 GCA_900321845.1 uncultured Bacteroidales bacterium
CATCACCGACGCAGGGGCCGATGTGTATGACATGGGGCTGACGACCACCCCGATGGTCTATTATTTCACTGCCAAGCATCACTTTGACGCCTCAGTGATGATTACCGCCTCCCACAATCCGAAAGAACACAACGGCTTGAAGGTCTCCACCACCAACGCGCTCCCCGTCGGCTACGACACCGGGTTGAGCAAACTGGAAAAGATGATTGTGGATGCTCCGCAACCCGTAGAGAACAAGGGGAGAATCATCAATCATGATGTAAAAAGCGAATATCTGGAGTTCCAAAAGCAGTATTCATACGACATCAGCAACTTGAAAATCGCGATGGACTGCTGCAATGGGATGGCCTCCATTCTGGTCAAAGACATTTTCGGGAACGCCCCGATTTACATCTACGACGATCTGGACGGTACTTTCCCGCATCATGAGGCTAATCCGCTGGAGCCTCAGAACATCAAGGATTTGCAAGCATTGGTGCTGAAAGAGAAAGCCGACATCGGTGTGATTTTCGACGGCGATGCCGACCGCGTGATGTTCGTTGACGAAAAGGGCAGCTTCATCCCGCCCGACCTGATGATTGCCGTCCTCGGCCTCTATTTCATCAAAGAAAAGAACTACCAAGGCAAAGTCATTCAAGACATCCGCACCTCCAAATCCGTTGGCGAGTTCATCAACAAGCTGGGGCGTGAGGTACATATCTGGCGCGTGGGCCGGGCCTATGCCGCTCTGAAACTGCGCGAGATTGACGGCGCATTCGGCGGCGAGTTCGCCGGACACTACTATTTCCGCGACTTCTTCTACTCCGACTCCGCCATGATAGCCTCCCAAGTCATCCTGCACATTGTAAGCGAGATGAAGAAAAAAGGCATTACCGTCTCCCAACTCATCTCCCAGATCGCCGTTTACGCCAACTCCGGCGAGGTCAACTTCCGCATCGAGAAGAAAAAAGAGGCGATGGACGCATTGAAAGATTATTTCATGGCTAAAGAGACCTCCACCCAATTCATGGACTTCGACGGCTACCGCATCGAGTTTGCTGATTGGTGGTTCAATGTAAGACCTTCTAACACAGAACCTTATCTTCGTCTATTGATGGAAGCAAAAAACCAGGAGCTGCTAGATGAGAAGATGGCGGAGGCAAGAAAAGTGCTCGCCGACTTCCTGTAAAATTCCAATAAAACGACGATTCCCTTAAACTTATGTTGATTCTGGGAATCAAAGCGCCCGTGTTTTTTGCACAAAATCTCGGCAAGAAAACAGTACATTCAACGCAAACCGAATGGAAGGAAAGAACATGTATTTGACCATAGACATCGGCAACACGCTACAAAAGGCGGGTGTCTTTTCCGATGATGCGGAATTGGTTGAAAATATTGTGAAAACTGAATTGGATGAATCCGACATTGCAGATTTATGCGAAAAACACCTCATTAAATACTCCATTATTTCAAACGTTGGTGCGCGAAACGTGGATGTCGAGGCATTTCTCAATCGGAATACGACCCTTCTCCCCTTTTCACACGAAACCCCGCTACCCATCCGAATCGACTACGACGAGCCGCAGACCTTAGGGTTGGATCGCATTGCCGATGCCGTGGCTGCGCACACGACCTTCCCCGACAAAAACGTCCTCTCCATTCAGGCAGGGACCTGTTTGGTTATGGATTTTGTAACGAAGGAGGGCGTTTTCAAGGGCGGCTCCATTTCCCCTGGATTGGACATGCGCTTTGCGGCACTTCACCATTACACACAGAGACTGCCATTGGTAGGAAAAAGGGAGATTGATTTTTACATAGGGCATTCCACCCGCCAGTCCATCGAGAGCGGCGTCATCAACGGTATCACCGATGAAATCAACGGGGCGATTTCCCGTTATAAACAACAATTCGGTGAGATACAGATTGTTCTGACTGGGGGCAACAAAAATGATTTGGAAAAGTCAATAAAAAATACGATATTTGCCCCCTCAAATTTCATACTGTACGGACTTTGTAAGATATTGATTTTCAATGTTGAAAAAGGAAGGATTTAAGTTAGTCGCTATCATTGTTCTGCTGTTGGGCTTCCATTTCGGCCAAGCGCAGAACTCGATTAGTTCGCCCTACTCCAAATATGGTTTCGGGTTGCCGAGCAATGTGACATGCGGAGCATACGACGCAATGGGGAAAGTGGGCTATGCGATGCAGAATCCCTACCTCATCAACTTTAAGAACCCCGCCTCCTACGCGGCCTTCGACTCGCTTTCGTTCATTGCTGACGCAGCTTTCAGCATCTACTCCAGCACCTTGAGGACTTCGGAAATCTCACAGAAGGCCACCTACGCACGTCCGGGCTATTTCACCCTCGGACTGCCCGTAACCAAACATTGGCGCACCTCCGCCGGCATTCTGCCCTTCAGCAATCTGGGGTATAGCATCATTGACTCCAAGAGCATGGACAATGTCACCTCCGTCACATACTCCTACGACGCAGACGGGGGCTTGCTACAACTATACTGGGGCAATGCCTTCAAAATCTGCAAAGGCCTCTCCATCGGGTTGAATGCCTCGTACATGTTCGGAATATTAAGTTACTCACAATCAGCAATATACGACGGAAGTTACTTCTTTAACACAAGGGTGAGCCGCACCATTCTGGTTGACGGTATTTATCTTTCCGGCGGCATCCAGTATTTTACCACCATCAAAAACAAGCATCGTCTGGGGTTCGGACTTGTGTATGAAAACACCGCCTATCTTTGGACCAAGCAGACGGATTTCATCTACAACTATTCAGTATCAGGAACTTCAGAAGTGCTGAATGATTCCGTTTCCTACAACAACGGCAAATCGAATATGCGGATTCCGCAGACAATCGGCGGCGGGATCTCCTATCAATACAAAGACAAATTGTGGATAACAGCCGATGTGGCATGGAAGAATTACTCGAAATTTGCAGTCGGGGGCGAAACCAGCAATGAGATGCGCGATGCAATCACCACTTCCGCAGGGCTGCAATTCGTTACCAACGCCACCTCATCCAACTACCTTAAAAAAATCCGTCTTCGCGTCGGCGCACGCTACACGACCGGACAAATCGTGCTTAATAATCACCCCATCCAAGATTTCAGCGTTTCGTTCGGATTGGGATTCCCTCTGAAACTCTACAGCAACAACTCCTCATTGGGGGTGATGTTCGAATACGGACAAATGGGTACCATCAAGTATAACTTAGTGAAGGAGAATTATTTTAGGATTTCTTTGCATTTCACATTACAAGAAAAATGGTATCAGCGCGTTAAGTTAGAATAAAACACAGGAATAATTAATAACCATTAAATAAGAAAGGAAAGAAAAATGAAAAAGACATTATTGTTGGTCGCAGCATTTATGACCTGCTTTGCATTTGGAGTACAAGCCCAAACGCCTTGTGGTGCCAAATATGGAGCAACTCCGGAAGACTCCACGGCCTGCCGCCAGAACATCACTGCATTCTCCGTTCACTATAAGGCCAAAAACTACAATGATTCTTATATGGCATGGAGAAAACTGGTAGAAATCTGCCCTTGCTCATGGAACGGCATTTTCATCAACGGAACCACGATGTTGGAAAACCTCATTAAAGCCGAACAAGACAGTGTACGTCGCGAACAATTGATAGACACGTTGCTGTGGACTTACGACATCCGTCCCAAATACGACGAAAGTTACACCGAAGGAC
>ONXT01000285.1 GCA_900321845.1 uncultured Bacteroidales bacterium
AATGAAAGTATTTCAAAGAATCATTTTGTTTACATTACTTTTAAATAGCATCAGTGTCTTTGGACAAGTTGTAATTACTTGGGATGTGCGTGAGAGAAATCCAGATAAAAAAGAAAAAGTCCAACGGATTCCACACAAGGTTAGCAGATGGTTGGATGCACAATATTACGCTGATCAATGCATTGAGTTATATGCGACAGACAATCAATTGGAACATTTAAAAAAAGGTCTTAGCAAAACAAAGCGTGCCATTAAGACTTGTGACGATACAACTTGGACTAGGATGTTAGGGTATTATGTGTTGCGCTTCTATTCTTATACACGGGACTATGATGCTGCTATTGGGTTTGCAAAAAAATACGAGTATGCGCTAAAAACGTTCTATCCGTATCAAAAAAGCGTTGATTGCGACCGATTCTACGCAGCAAAATATCATTTTCAAAATGACACAGTGATGCGAAACAAATATATCTGCTCCATGCTTGATTCAATCAGACCTTTTATGGAAATGCATGAAAAAGAAATCGACTCGCTTTGCCGTGACCCACAATTGGTTCATTCTAATTTTTGGGTAAATGTTGCTATGCAATATTACTATTATCAATATGTGATGAATCCTCATGAAACGTCCATGATTCTGCGGAAAAAAGGATATATTAAAGAATCTTTTGAAGACTACTTTGAACGTTTAGCGGATTTTTCGTTTTATGTTGTTTTCTAAAATGCCCCACCACCTTTCAACTTTCAGTTCTCAATTTTCACCTTCTCCTGCGGCGCGGCACTACCACCCCAACCTCTCCATCTGGCTCTCCGTTGACCCGATGTCCGACAAGTACCCGTCATTGTCCCCATACACGTATTGTGGGAATAATCCGGTGCGGTTGGTGGACCCGGACGGGAGGGATTACACAGACTTTTTAAATTCAGAGACAGGGGATTGTATACACGTAGACGATGGGAAAGACCAAGTTGTTATTATTAATAATTACAATTATAACGCGATAGCCCGTATGGGTAAAACAGCTTATTCTGATATGTCATCCGATCAGCAATCGTTGTATAATGAAATCCTGAATACGGGCGAAAAGGTTGATATGAACTCTGAATTGGGGAAAACAATAAGGGCTGTTTATGCAGAAATGGGGAATGTTGGTAGTACACAAGAAGATAGAAATATTGTTGCAGCATCAATATCCACAAGATTAAGTATGGACAAGTCTCATAATATAGATAATGTCCTCGTTCCAAAACAATATAATGCGGTTTCAACTGAAACATATAAAAATGGACCGTATGCTAGAGAAAATAAAATTGCAGAAAATGCCCCTGCCTTTTATAAAGCGAATAGGCAAAAACTGGATGCAGTTAGAATAGGCTCAATATCTGCATCATACAAAGCACTGAATGGATTACTGCCATCTGTATATGATGATATTCATTCTTACGTTTCTCCTCCAAGATCATCGTCTTATTTTAATAGCAATTCAAGACTGATTAATGTTACAAATTTTTTCAAAGGTTTAAAAGGTGTGAGCGGAGTATGGAAAATAAAATAACAAATATCATATTTTGTATTGTATTCAGCACATGTATAATTACGGTGTCATGTACTAGGAAAATATGTATGACATCCGATACTTATACGAAAATTGAATACTTAGACACCCTTTCGCTGAATTGTAATTTCATAAAAAGATGTTCGGATAAAGAAATATATATCATCGATCCCATAGACAGTAATTTACTTTGTGATGTAAATAAACTTTTCTATTACAAAGGAATTGACTCAAATTATATACTTGTTTTTAATAGTTGGATAAATGAGAAGAATTACATTGCTATTATTCAAAATAAAAAATTGGATTTACTGCAATGTAATGATTTGTTCGAAATATGTGAAACACATTATCCCAACAAATTAGTGATAGAGGTTTATGACTCTCTTCAGCAATTCGATACTCTTTCGTACGGCTTACATAGCATAGTACTAGAAAATAAATTGATTTTATATAATTATAATATTCCAAAAAATTGAACTAGCGTACCTTACCACACGAAAAACATCACCAAATGAGTTACACTTCGCACATTTACGCTCGCCCTCCGGCGCGGCACAGCCATTCTGGCTCTGACGGAACCTCCGACCTCTCCATCTGGCTCTCGGTTGACCCGATGGCGGACAAGTACCCGGGAGTGAGTCCGTACACATATTGTGGGGATAATCCGGTGAGGTTGGTGGACCCGAACGGGGAATTTCCCATAGAAACCATTTGGGATCTTGCAAATGTCGTATATGATGTTGGTGCTGCGGTAGTCAATCACATCAAAGGTGACCATACAAGAGCAAAGGAACATTGGGTTGATGCAGCCGCTGATGTTGCAGCAGTATTTATTCCATATGTACCAGCAGGCGCCACTAAAGCTATTGGACTAACTGTCAAAGGATTTAAAACTATAGATAAGGTCTCAGCAGGAGGGAAAACATACTCCAATATAGCAGATTTTTACAAGTGTGTAAAAAATTTACCAACAGGAGAAAGAGTCGCTAAATTCAAAGAAGTAGGAGGACAAGTTGCAAAACAAAATGGTTGGGAAAAAATGCAACTTTATCAAAAAAGAATGGGCATGATATCTATACAGACAGAAAGTCAGGTACGCATTATTCTCTTGACACCCAACATGGCGAATTTGAAATGTTGGATAAAAAAGGAAAACACCAAGGTGCTATTACTTTCGATGGAAAACCTGTAGAAAATTCTAAAGATAAGTCTGGAAAACATGATATAATTCTTTAAAAATCATGAAAAAGAATATGAATAAGTTCAAGAATTTTTATGGTATATATGGTGTAGGAACCATTTTTGTTCTAACAAACAGTTATGATGGCATAATCGAACGAGAATCTTTTATTTTAGCAGAATGCCATGAGGAAGAACATATATTTCAGATTATTCAGATAACGGGATTGCATTCTGGATACATACTTGGGTATGTCAAACATGGTGTATTGCGAGAATTTCGAAATGCGGTCACATATGATGAATTAATTGAAGCAATAAAGTACAACTTTATAGGACCTGATTTAAGCACACTGTACATAAAAAATCGGCTAGAGTTGGAGAGTTTATCTTTAATATAATAGTTGATTTTAATATTACGTCAATCATACTATCTGCTACCCTGTCCCAACCTGTGACGGACGTTTGAACCATCTTTGCCAAAACATCAGTTATGGCAAAGTCAAGCACCCGAAGAGTCACCATCTACATCAACGGCAAGGAGGTCGAGGCCTCCGTCAAGCAGATCCGGGCGGAAATGAACCGTCTTGTGAACGAGCAGATGTAACATCTTAATTGAATAACAACCGCGACGGCGATTTCGAAAAAAATTGTACTTTTGCCGCCCGTTAAAAAAACAACTGACTATGGCTTTTACTGAACTTAAAAATTATCCGTTTACGGACGAGCAAATCCAAGAGAGAATCGCGGCCTATACCGCATCAGACCTCAAATTCTTCGACTATCCGAAGGCTTACCGATTCATTCTGAATGTCATCGACCTGACCACATTGGAAGGTTCCGACAACAAAGCGAAGGTGCAGCAATTGTGCGAAAAAGCGCTGAACTTCCGCGATGAGGCCAGACAGATTCCGACCACTGCGGCCGTTTGCGTCTATCCCCCCTTCGCCGCCCAAGCCAAATCCATCCTGAAAGACACCGATGTGCATGTGGCTTGCGTAGCAGGCGCATTCCCCGCAGGTCAGTCTCCGATTGAAATAAAAATCGCCGAGGTGGCATACGCCGTCTCCCAAGGCGCCGACGAAATCGACATGGTCATCTCCCGCGGCAAATTCCTCGAGGGCGACTACCAAACCGTCTATAACGAAATCGCCGCCATCAAAGCAGCATGCGGACAGGCGCACCTCAAGGTGATTCTGGAAACCGGCGAACTGAAAACAGCTGACAATATATATAAAGCATCCCAAATTGCCATTGCAGCGGGCGCGGACTTCATCAAGACGTCCACCGGGAAAATCGCCGTCAACGCCACCCCTGAGTCCTTCCTCGTGATGCTCGACGCCATCAAAGCACATTACGAAGCCACAGGCAAAATGGTCGGCATGAAACCCGCCGGCGGCATTTCCGATGCCCAAACCGCCATCGATTTCCTTAAAATCCTCGAGAATGTCTTGGGCGAAAAATGGCTGACCAACCGCTACTTCCGCATCGGCGCCAGCCGTCTCGCCGACAAAATACTGGCGGAATGCTGACAAAAAAACGGGACCCCGACAATTCAACAGCTCCACAAATCAACAAATCGACGAATCTTGAAGGGGTGAAAAAAATTTTTGTAATTGATTGATACAGATTAAAATAAAAATTGTATTTTTGCACCCCCAAAAAACAACGAGCAAATATTATAAAAACACATAATTAAAACCAGTATTAATATCTAAACTTTTCAAATTATGACAAAAGCAGAAATGGTAAATGAAATCGCCAACAAGACCGGCTTGGACAAAAGCACTGTTGGAACCGTTGTTGAATCATTTATGGATACAATAAAAGATTCTTTGACGAAAAAAGACAATGTCTATCTGAGAGGATTTGGCAGCTTCATCATTAAACATCGCGCTAAAAAGACCGCCCGTAACATCCAGGCTAAGAAATCCATTGAAATCCCGGCTCACGACATTCCGGCTTTCAAACCTTGCAAAACTTTCGCAGATCAAGTAAAATAAACTTAATAAACTAACCCTTAAAATTTTATTACAATGCCAAGCGGTAAAAAGAGAAAAAGACACAAGATGTCAACTCATAAGCGTAAAAAACGCCTCAGAAAGAACAGACATAAGAAGAAGTAATGTTCGTTTCTTATGTCATCGATAAAACTAAGTTGCAATTTCATATTGCAATTTAGTTTTTTTCTTTTTTATCTCCTAAATCTATATTATGGCAGAAGTCACGAAAGAATTAATCATCACTGCGAAGCCGGCCGAAGTGCAGATTGCGCTGTTGGAGGACAAGAAACTGGTGGAACTCCATCAGGAAAAACTGTCCGAGCAGTTTTGCGTCGGCAACGTTTACCTCGGAAAAGTCCGCAAAATCATGCCGGGCCTCAATGCCGCTTTCGTCAATATCGGCAGCGACAAAGACGCCTTTTTACACTATCTGGACATCAGTCCCGACACACTCACACTCAACGAATTCGTCAAGAATGTGACCTCTGGAGGCAAACGAAGCCTCTCCGCGGTCACCCGCCAACCCGCCATTGAAAAAGTCGGCAATATCACGAATGTGCTGACCACGGGGCAGACCATCCTCGTACAAATTGCCAAAGAGAGCATCTCTACCAAAGGGCCGCGCGTCACCACAGGTGTATCCTTCGCCGGACGCTACTGCGTGCTCGTCCCCTACGGCGACAAAGTCCTCCTCTCCCAGAAAATCAAAGGGAGCGCCGAACGCAAACGGCTCCGCCAAATCGCCACCGGACTGAAACCCAAGAACTTCGGCATCATCGTGCGCACCTTCGCTCAAGGCTGTTCCGCCGAAGAACTCCAAATAGACATCGAGCAACTCATCAACAATTGGCGCGCCCTGACCGACCGCCTCGCCACCGCACAAGCCCCCAGCAAAGTCGCCAGCGAACTCGACCGCACCTCCGCCCTCATCCGCGACCTCCTCAACGACTCTTTCCACGCCATCTATGTGGACGACAAGGACTTGTACAACGAAGCGAAGAACTACATCAGGTCCTTCGTCAACCACGGCAACGACTCCGACATCGTCAAGCTCTACAAGGAAAAGACCCCGATTTTCGAACATTTCAACGTTGCCAAACAGATCAAATCATCGTTCGGGAAAATCGTCACCATCAAGAACGGCATCTACCTCGTGATTGAACAGACCGAGGCGATGTGCGTGATTGACGTCAACAGCGGCAACCGCGTCAAGTCCTCCAACTCGCAGGAAGAGAACGCCTTGCAGGTGAACATGGCCTCCGCCACGGAAATCGCCCGACAGATGCGCCTCCGCGATATCGGCGGCATCATCGTCATCGACTTCATCGACATGGCCCTCGCTGCCAACCGCACAACCCTCTACAAACAGATGCAGGAACTGATGGCATCCGACCGCGCCCGACATACCGTGCTGCCACTCAGCAAGTTCGGCCTGATGCAAATCACCCGCCAGCGCATCCGCCCCGTCACCAACATCGACATCCTCGAACAGTGCCCCGTATGCTACGGCACCGGCAAAATCAAACCCGCCATCCTGTTCGAAGAGAACCTCGACAACATGATTGATTTCCTGCTCCAAAAACAGGTTGAAACCCAAATCACCATCGAAGTACACCCCATTTTATACGCCTATCTCACCAAAGGTCTGATAAGCAAACAGGTAAAGTGGTTTATGAAATACAAGAAATGGATTCGGTTGAAACAGAACAACGACGTGCATCTCCTCCATTACAAATTCTACAATAAAGACATGGAAGAAATCGTTATTTGGGATACTCAGCCGAAACCGAACAAAACCAACAACAAGACATGAATCAACGCCCTCTGATATTAATCTCCAACGACGACGGTTACGAAGCCAAAGGCTTGCAGGCATTGGTTGACGTGGCAAAGGAATTTGGCGAAGTGGTGGTGGTAGTCCCCGACGGCCCCCGCTCCGCATCAAGCCATGCCATCACCATGAGCACCCCGCTCCGACTCAAACTCTACCGCACCGACGAGGACGGGACCCGCTACTACCGCAGCAACGGGATGCCCTCCGACTGCGTGAAGCTGGGGCTCAAGGTGATTCTCAAAGACCGGAAGGCAGACCTGATAGTCACGGGCATCAACCACGGCTCCAACTCTTCCGCCAGCGTTCTGTACTCCGGCACGATGGGCGCCGCCATGGAAGGCAGCGTGGAAAACTTCCCCGCCATCGGCTTCTCACTGCTCGACTACGCCCCCAACGCCGACTTCTCAGCCGCCCAGGTTTATGTCAGGAAAATCATCGGCAAAGTACTGGCCAACAAAATACCCGACTTCACCGCGCTGAACGTCAACATCCCCAAAGCACCGTTAGAGGAGATCAAGGGGGTGCGCATCACCCGGCAGGCACTCGGCTATTGGCATGAAGAACTGATTGAACGCACCGACCCCTACGGCGGAAAATACTACTGGCTCTCCGGCTGGCTCGAAAACGACGACCTCGCCGAAGACACCTGCGAGTGGGCACTACAGCACAACTACGTCTCAATACAGCCCGTCCATCACGACCTG
>ONXT01000272.1 GCA_900321845.1 uncultured Bacteroidales bacterium
ACCTGCGAACCGCGAAACGCAACAAGGACGACCGTATCGGGACCATGCGCAACATCACCTTCAAGAACATTTACGTGGAAGTGGCAGCCACCAAGGCAGATGCAGGCTACCGCTACGAAGGCCCCATCGAGGATTTGCCACGTAACATCTCCCCTGCCTCCATTGTCGGTTCAACCTACAGTGACATCCGCGACATCACCCTGCAGAACGTGGAGATCCACTATCCCGGCGGCGGAGATCCGAAGTATGCCTACCGAGGCACCAGCGACCAAGAACTGAGCTCCATTCCGGAAATGCTGACCGCGTATCCCGAATTTTCGCAGTTCAAGGAACTACCCGCGTGGGGATTCTATATCCGACATGCACAAAACATCATTTTTGACAAAGTATCGCTCTACATTGAAAAATGTGACTACCGTCCCGCCTTGGTCGCGTTTGATGTCTATGGGGTTTGGATGGCAGGTGTACTTACCCAAATGCCAGCGAAAAACTGGCGCAAATGCAAAAAGACAGTCCACACATTCTTCATAAAAGACAACTTTTGCTTTTATGACTAAAATGAATGAAATCAAAACGTTATGAGAAAGCACATCTTTTTATTACCCATTGCCATTACCTTCATCTTTACTGTTCAGGCCAAGAGCTGGCACGCCTCCTACTTCGGCATCCGCTCCGACGGCGTGACCGACAACACCGCCTCTTTCCAAAAGGCGCTGGATTGGATTAGCACCTTTCATCCAGGCGACACGCTTGACATCTGTGTGGGACGCTATCTCACGGCTCCGTTGCAGCTGCGCTCCAACATAACGATTTACATGGGCGAGGGTGCGCTTTTTGTCCCCATTGAAGACTACGTTTTCAGTGCCGAAAATGTAAAAAACGTGGAACTTTGCGGCAAGGGTGTCGATGACAATTTTCAAGCATCTAAATATTTAAAAATGAAAACGGGATGTTATAATATTATTGTCAGCGGAAAGGATGTGGCCGCGCCGCTCTATGATCCGGCCAACCGCATCTGCGATTATGTTGATCCGTTCATTGGAACCGATAAGATGGGACATACGTTTCCAGGCGCGTGCGTGCCTCACGGAATTGTGGCGTTAAGTCCTGATACAGATACGATTCCGCACAACATCAACGGGGTGTATCAGCCACGCGCTTACGAGTATTGCGCTGGCTACCAATACGCCGATGCCACCATCGTTGGTTTCAGCCACACACATTTCAGCGGCACTGGCCACTCCGATTTGGGCGATGTGCTGATTATGCCGGCCACAGGTGAACACAAACTCATTCCCGGAACCGCCGACAATCCCGACGGCGGCTACCGGTCGCGCTTCAGCCATGAAACGGAGACCGCCCGCCCCGGTTACTATGCCGTGCATCTGGACGACTACAATATCGACGTTGAACTCACTGCTACTGAGCGTGTTGGCATTCATCGCTACACTTTCCCGAAATCAATCAAAGCTACGCAGACCGTTGCCGACAATCCGCACATCATTCTGGACCTCAACCATGCCATCTACAATTACGACGGCAAGGTTTTGTGGACGAACGTCCGAGTGGAAAACGACACGCTCATCACGGGATACCGCATCACAAACGGCTGGGCAAGAACCAATTACACCTACTTCGCCATCTCTCTTTCCAAGCCAATCAGCAACTATGGCTACATTGACTTGAAAAAGCCCGATTATATGGGGCACCTCGGCAAATTCGACGTTCATCACAATTTCCCCGACATCGGCGGCCGACAAATCGTCTGCTACTTTGATTTCGGCAACATCGATACTTTGGAAATACGCGTAGCTTTGTCGGCGGTGAGCACCGAGGGTGCACTCAAGAATCTCTATGCAGAGGCACCGAAAAGTCGCTCTTTCAACGATCTCGTCCAGCGTGCGGAGGGCAAATGGCAACATGAACTCTCTGTGATTCAAGCAGATGGCGACAAAGAACATCTCACGATGCTTTATACTTCGCTTTACCACACACTCATCAATCCGTCGGTATATATGGATGTGGACGGACAATATCGCGGGTTGGACCACAACATCCATCAGGCGGAGGGCTTCACCAATTACACCATATTCTCTTTGTGGGACACCTATCGCGCCTTGATGCCGCTTTACAACATCATCAATCGGGAGCGCAGCAAAGAGATGGCCGCCTCCATGCTCGCGCATTACGACCAGAGCGTTCACCACATTCTGCCCGTCTGGTCGCACATGGGAAACGAGAACTTCTGCATGATCGGCTATCACGGCGTTTCGGTGCTTGCCAACGACATTGTCACAGGCATTGAACTCAACCAGGGCAAGGCGTTCGAAGCGATGCTCAACAGCTCGCGCCTTTCCTACTACGGCGGTCTGGACCAATACATGAAGCTCGGTTACGTGCCGATGGAATCGGCTGCGACAGCGGCCTCCAACACGTTGGAATATGCCTACGACGATTGGACGATTTCGCAGATAGCCAGACTGCGCGGGGATAAAAAGACAGAGCAGGAGTACCTGAAGCGTTCCCAGAATTTCCGCAACATCTTCGACCCAGCGAGTGGGCTGGCGCGCGGGAAAAATGCCGATGGCAGCTGGCTCACACCCTTTGAACCGTTACGCACAGTCAATCAAGGGTTTATAGAAGGGAACTCATGGAATTATTCGTTCTATGTTCCTCAGGATGTGCCTGCATTGATGGAGTGTATGGGCGGCGAGAAACGCTTTGTAGAACGTTTGGACTCTTTGTTCACGATGTATCTTCCAGACTCTTATTTTGCAGAAACAGAAGATGTCACACGCGAAGGCATCATGGGTAATTATGTGCATGGCAACGAAGTGAGTCATCATATACCATATTTATATATGTGGACCAAAGAGCCGTGGAAGACGCAATATTGGCTACGTGAAATCATGAACAGGATGTATCGCCCGGAGCGCGACGGGCTTTGTGGCAACGACGACTGCGGGCAGATGTCGGCGTGGTATGTCTTCACCGCGATGGGATTCTACCCAGTTTGTCCTGCCAGCGGTCAATACATTATCGGCGCACCCTACTTCCCTTACATGAAAGTGGATTTAGGAAATGGGCATACGCTAACCATCAAGGCTCCGAAAGTGAGCGACAAGAATCGATACGTGAAGTCAGTCACCCTGAATGGCAAGCCTGTGAGTACGATTTACCTTACGCACGAGCAGATTATGGCTGGCGGGGAGTTGGTGTTTGAGATGACATCCGAGCCGTGGCCACGTATCCGCTAATTTTGAGAGAAGCTGTCAGAAACAAAAAAAAGCCGGAAGAAGTTCTTCCGGTTTTTTTGTCAAATGTGCCCAAGACAAGAGTCGAACTTGCACGGGAATACTCCCACCACCCCCTCAAAGTGGCGTGTCTACCAATTCCACCACCTGGGCTTGATTTGCGGGTGCAAAAGTACACTTTTTTTCCATACGGGACACATATTTGAAAAAAAATTTTTTTTGTTATTTTATTACACAAAAAAGTTGTACTTTTGCAGGCTCAAATTTTGAGCATAAGGCAATAATTATTAACCATTTAAAAGGAGGCTACTTATCGCAACACAAAACACCAGACCCTTTGTTCGTAGGGGCGCGCCGCAAAAAAAAGAGGCGGCACATAAAATCAATGAATTCATCACTGCTCCGACCGTGAGAGTGGTGGGGGAAAAGTTTGAACCACAAATCGTCAGTCTGCGCGAAGCACTGGCAATTGCCGAGCAATACGGGCTCGACCTTGTGGAAATCTCCCCACAGGCGACACCCCCTGTTTGCAAAGTGATGGACTATCAGAAATTCCTCTACGAGCAGAAGAAGAAACAGAAGGAGATCAAGGCGAATTCCGCAAAGGTGGTCATCAAGGAAATCCGTCTCGGGCCTCAAGCCGATGAACACGACTTTGAGTTCAAGACGAACCACGCCATCCGCTTCCTGAAAGAGGGCTGCAAGGTGAAAATCGACGTTTTCTTCAAAGGCCGCTCCATCGTCTATAAAGACCAAGGCGAGCTGATTCTGCTCAAGTTCGCACAAGCACTTGAAGAATACGGTAAACTCGAACAGATGCACAAGCTCGAGGGCAAGCGAATGATGATTCTCATCTCGCCGAAAAAATAGAAATTGCAATCAAACTCGTTATATTAATCTTAAAAACACTTAGAAATGCCAAAAATCAAAACAAAAGCCGCAGTCAAGAAGAGATTCACACTCACCGGCACAGGCAAAGTGAAAAGACACCACGCCTATCACAGCCACATTCTTACCAAGAAATCCAAAAAGAGAAAACGCAACCTCGCCTACAGCGCATTGGTTGACAAAACTCTCGAAGGCACTGTAAAACAAATGTTAGGCTGCTAACACAATCAATTAATTATTAACTTTACCATCAGCACATTAAGAGTTTTGGAATAGAAACCGCTGACTTAAAGAAAGGAGAACAAAAAAATGTCAAGATCAGTCAATCACGTTGCTTCAAGAGCAAGAAGAAAAAAGATTTTGAGCCGTACCAGAGGCTACTTTGGAAAACGGAAAAATGTCTGGACCGTTGCGAAAAACACCTGGGAAAAAGGCCAGCAGTATGCTTATCGCGACAGAAGAGCAAAAAAGAGAGCATTCAGAAGTTTATGGATTACCCGTATCAATGCGGGCGTTCGCGAATATGGCCTCTCCTACTCCGCCTTCATGGGCAGATTAGCAAAGAAGGAAGTTGCGCTTAACCGCAAAGCCCTCGCCGACCTCGCAATGAACAATCCGGAGGCATTCAAAGCTATCGTTGACTTGGTAAAATAACATCGCTTTTTACCGAAATTAGTAAAGAAAGAGTTTGTTGCAATCATAAAGAGCCACCCCCGAAAAGGTGGCTCTTCTTAACTTAAACGCACCCAATCCTCTTATGAACAGGCAAGATTTCCCCATTCTGGACCAAAAGGTGAACGGCTACCCGCTCGTCTATTTCGACAACGCGGCCACCACACAGAAACCGCAGGTCGTCATCGACGCACTTACCGACTATTACAAGACCATCAACAGCAACATCCATCGCGGAGTGCATTACCTCAGCCAGAAAGCCACCGACCAATTCGAGGTCGCCCGTCGCACCGCACAAGCTTTCATCAACGCACCTTCGCCGAAAGAAATCATCTTCACGCGCGGCACAACAGAGTCCATCAACCTGATAGCCAGCTCTTTCGGGAAAAGATTCCTGCACGAGGGCGACGAAGTGCTCATCTCCGAGATGGAACACCACGCCAACATCGTCCCTTGGCAAATCATCTGCGATGAAAAGAAAGCCCGCCTGCGCGTCATCCCCTTCGATGAAACAGGTACACTCAAAATGGACGAGTACGGGAAATTGCTGTCCGACAAGACCAAAATCGTGGCCATCACCTATGTTTCCAACACATTGGGAACCATCAACCCCATTGAAGAGATCATCCGTATGGCACACGCCCGCCACATCCCCGTGATGGTGGACGGTGCGCAAGCCATGTCGCACATCCCCGTTGACGTGCAAGCCCTCGACTGCGACTTCTTCTGCTTTTCCGGCCACAAGATGTACGCCCCGATGGGCATCGGCGTGATGTACGGCAAAGCGAAGTGGCTCAACGAGATGCCCCCCTACCAAGGCGGCGGCGAAATGATCAAGACGGTCACTTTCGAGAGAACCACCTACAACGAGCTGCCCTTCAAGTTCGAAGCCGGCACCCCCGCCGTGGGCGACGCCATCGGACTGAAAACCGCCATCGATTATGTGCAGAGCATCGGGATTGAAAACATCGCCCGCCGAGAACACGAACTCCTAAGTTATGCAACGGAAGAGCTTTTGAAAATTGATGGCGTAAAAATCATTGGGACGTCACAAAACAAATCCGCAATTATCTCGTTTATAATCAATGGTATTCATCACTTTGACGCAGGCACTTTGATAGACCAGATGGGGGTGGCCGTACGCACGGGACACCACTGCACACAACCCGTGGTGGACCATTTCGGAATCCCAGGCACCATCCGCGCCTCCTTCGCCTTCTACAACACGGAAGCCGAAATCGACCAGATGGTCAAAGCAGTCAAACAAGCTGTCAAAATGCTGAAATGACATTGACTTGGTTTTATGAATTATGAATAATCTATTAGAAAAACTTTTTGCCGTATGTATGCTGATGCTCTCCATAGGCAACGGTTATGGGCAGGAGGCGTTGAACCTGACGCTCAAGGGCTGCATACAGTATGCCGAAGAACACAACCTAACCCTCAAAAGCGGTGAATTGGATGTCAGCACCGCGGAGATCCAATTGAAGCAGACACGCCTTCAAATGGCTCCGTCGGTGAATGCCAGTGCAAGTCAGAACTTCGGCTACTCGCACGGAAGCGGGAATTTCTCCCTTGGCGGCAACTATGGTATCAGCGCGGGCGTCGATATTTTCAACGGGCTCAATACCTATAACAGCATCAGGCAGAGCCAACTGCGGCTCACGCAGGCTCAACTTCAAGTGGAACAGGCGAAAAACCAAATCCGCATCAACATCATCCGCTCCTATCTCACCATTCTGATGAATCAGGAGATGGCTGATTATCAAAGAGAAGTGCTCAACACCAGCCGCCAACAGATGAACGATGGAGAACAAAAGTTCAAAGTGGGGCAGATTTTGGAAAGCGACTATTTGCTTCTGCAAGCGCAATACCTTTCCGACTCCGTCAACATAGAGAACACCCAAATAGCCATTGAAAACGAATACGTTACGCTTCGCAATTTGCTGAAGGTGGAGAAAGGGCAGTCCCTTACCATCGTCGTGCCCGACAGCACGCGCCTATCACAATCAATGTCAGTTCCTTCTTTGGAAGAGACGATGGACAAGGCGATGAATTATCTTCCTGAATTGAAGCTGAAAAACACCAACGTGGAAATTGCCGAATATGATGTTAAAATTGCAAAATCCGCCTTTTATCCGTCACTTTCCGCCAACGCAGGCATCAGCACCGGGTACAACGCAGCATACGGCAAGACGGGCAACGGACTTGTCGGCGGGCTTTACGACAACCTTGACGAGAACATCGGACTAAACTTGAGTATTCCGATTTACAACCAAAGCAGGGCTCGCAACAACGTGAAAATGAAGAATATAGCGGTACAACAGGCACAATTTCAGAAAGAGGATGCCGAAAACCAAGTGCGACAAGAGATAGAAGCCTACCATCTTAATGTGAAAAAAGCCTACAACAATTATACATTGTCGGAGATGCAGGAGGCCGCCTATTACGCGAATTTCAAAGCATACACCCAGCGATTCCAATATGGCGCCATCACCGCCGTGGACCTGTTGCAACAGCAAACCAACTACCTTAACATTCTCAACAATTTCATGCAAAACAAGTACAACTTCTTGATGGAGAAGAAGGTGTTGGATGTTTACACGGGACAAGACATTGATTTGTGAGCAGAATGAGAAATTAAACATTGTTATACATCATAATATAATATGGAAGCAAAGACTAAAAAAAGAATCATCATTTGGAGCATTGTGGCGGCGGTGATCATCGCCCTCGT
>ONXT01000270.1 GCA_900321845.1 uncultured Bacteroidales bacterium
ACGATATTGTCTTTTCCGATGAAGTGAACCAACTGAGTATCATCCTGTTTCCACCATTTTTCCCAATTGTCGTGATGTTCAGCGGCCCATTCCTTGGTGGCGGAGATGTAGCCGATGGGCGCGTCGAACCAGACGTAGAGCACTTTGCCGGCGGCCTCTTCCAAGGGCACTTTCACGCCCCAGTTGAGGTCGCGGGTGACGGCGCGGGGCTGCAAGCCCGCCTCAATCCACGACTTGCACTGTCCGTACACATTCACTTTCCAGTCGTCCTTATGCCCTTCGAGAATCCACTGTTTCAGCCACGGCTCGTACTCGTTGAGGGGCAGGAACCAGTGTTTGGTCTCGCGAAGCACGGGCGGATTGCCGCTCAAGGTAGATTTCGGATTGATGAGGTCGGTGGCGTTCAAGGTAGAGCCGCACGCCTCACATTGGTCGCCGTAAGCCTTTTCGTTGTGGCACACGGGGCACTCACCAGTGATGTAGCGGTCGGCGAGGAACTGCTGCGCCTCTTCATCGTAGTACTGCATCGACGTCTTCTCCACCAGTTTACCCTCGTCGTAGAGTTTTTTGAAGAAAGCGGCAGCTGTCTCATGGTGCGTCGGGTTGGAAGTACGGGAGTAGATGTCGAAGGAGATGCCCAACTCCTTGAACGATTCCTTGATAATGTTGTGGTATCTATCCACGATATCCTGCGGGGTAACGCCCTCCTTGCGCGCCTTGATGGTGATGGGCACGCCATGCTCGTCGGAACCGCCGATGAACAGCACCTCATTTCCGTTGTTGCGGAGATAGCGGGCGAAGATGTCGGCAGGAATATAGACGCCAGCGAGATGTCCGATGTGGACAGGACCATTGGCATAGGGCAACGCGGAGGTAATCGTATAGCGGGAAACTTTCTTCATTGTATTGATTATTAACGGATTATAAAATTCAGTTTTGAAGGGCAAAAATACCAAATATTTTTAAATGATAATCCGCATTCGTGGTGCTATAAGCTCAACTTAGAAAGTTATAGAGACCATCCTTGTTTTATGCATTTCTTTGTTGGAAGAGTTCAACGATAGACAGAAGAGAAGTCCATTGTAAGGCATGTATTAGCGTTTTACGCATAGCTGTGCATTCCGCCTAACAGGAAGTTCACACCGAAATAGGTCATAAGAACGGACAGGAAGGCGAAAATGGTGTACAGATGGAAGCGCATTGGGCGGTTTTCGTCTGTGAAAAAGGCCGAATGGAGCGGGATGAGATAGACCAGCAGCGTGATGAGAGCCCACACTTCTTTCGGGTCCCACGACCAATAGGTACCCCACGACACATTGGCCCAAACCGCACCAATGAAGATGCCGATGGAAAGCAGTGCTACCGCAGGATAAAGCAGCAGCATACTGATTTCACGCAGCCTCCCCGCGTAGTCGGAACTGCCGAATTTGGGGACGAATAACGCCGTGATGCCGTTCAGCATGACGAAGAACAGCAGGGCGTAAGCTATCATGATTACGGTGACGTGCAGGCTAAGCAAGGGAGATGCGAGCACCGGCATCAAGTGGGTGACGGGTGGGTTGGAACCGCCCATCATCTGTACCAGCAGCACGAAGCCGGTCATCAGCAGTCCGGCCGGCAGCGCCATTTCATGTCGCCTGAACAGGATGAGTGCGACGATGCAGATGCTCAACGCCAGCAGGTTCATCGAGTCGAAGCTGCCAGCCATCGGCACATGTCCGCCCGCAATCCACCGCAGGATGAACAGCAGTGCCAGAAACGCCCCTAACAGCGCCGTCCATACGACGGCGAACCAGCGGAGCGGTCGGTAAACCCTGCGTCCTTTTCCGATGCAGATGAGCGCAATTGCAAAAAAGACCAGACCGAGTAGGATGTTGACGAAGGCCAGCCAACGCCCCGTAGTGAGACAGTTGTAAATCCGTTCGGCACGATATTGCGTCTTCGGCTGCGTCAGCCCAAGTGAGTATTTTTCCTGATAAGCTTTGGTCTTTTCAAACACTTCGTCCAAACTTTTGAAATCACCGGCCACCACATATTCCTTGCAGAGGCTCAGCTGTTTGCGTATGAAAAGGTATTCTCCGTCGGAAACGTCCAAGGGAAGTTCGTCATTTTGCGAGTACCATGTCACCTCTCCGAGACTGTCGGCGTGGGGGAACATTTTTAGTAATTCACCACCGAGGAGCATCTGGACGAGATTGTATTTTTCATTGGCGGCACGGCAGCTTTTCCATTTGGGATCATCCATGGGCAACCCCGTAACGGCTTCGTCGAGCTTGTTGTCCCCATAGAGGTTACAGAAATCGGTAAGGCGGGCATATTTTCCGTCAATGCCGAGCACTTCCCGCGCATAGCCGCTTTTGATCTTGAACACCGGTTCGTTTTTCCAATCATCGAAATAGAAAAGCCAACCACTGAAGACCTGCTCGGATGTAAGACCATGGTAATGGGCGCTTCCGTACAGCTTGGTGGTGAAGTCCTTGGCCATGGTCTGTAGCGGGCAGACGCGCCCTTTGTACTGCACATAAAGCTGTCCGAATTTGTCAGCACTCTCTTTCGGAAGAGTGCGGGGC
>ONXT01000268.1 GCA_900321845.1 uncultured Bacteroidales bacterium
CGAAGCTTCGTAGGCTGTAATGTCATCACCCCCTTTCTTTCCAGTGAGATCCTTTGCCGAACGATGGTCGCGAAGATCTTGGTAAGTAACGGTTTGTGCGTACGAGAATATGCAGCAAGCGAATAAGACAAGTACAAGAATTTTCTTCATTTCGATTATTATTAGTGGTTTTGCGAATTGTTACCTTATTTTTTTTGCAATCGGCAAAAGTACATAAAAAAAATCTTACTTTCGCATCATTGTTGAAATCAACTCCAAATTATTATAATATGTTAAGAATCAAAGGTTTAATTATTATTCTTGGGATACTAGCCTGCGGCATTTTCTCCTCCTGTACGCATTCAAACAAAGCTGTGAACACGGCTCCGAAAGAGGTGATTGCCTCCGATGATACCAGCGACTTTGTGGTGATTACGGAAGTTGTGCCGGATGTCCTTCTTGAAATCCGCTACTACAGCACCTACAACTTCATTGGCAGCCGTGTCGATGGATACTTGGAGCCCACCGCACTGCTCACGCGCCAGGCCGCCGACAGCCTCCGCGCCGTCAGTGACGAGCTGAAAGAGCAGGGCTACCGTCTGAAGATCTACGACGCCTACCGTCCGCAGATGGCCGTTGACCACTTCGTGCGTTGGGGGGTCGACCTCGCTGACACGCTGATGAAGACCTACTTCTATCCGGATCTCATCAAGGATGTGCTGTTTGACCGCGGCTACATTGCCCGTCGCAGCAGTCACTCGCGCGGCTCCACCGTGGACCTCACCCTCTTCGACATGAACACCGAGAAAGAGGCTGACATGGGCGGCACTTTTGACTGGTTCGGTCCGGAGAGCCACCCCGACTTCGGCGGCAACCCCGAGACTGGCCAATACACCGGAAAATGCAACAGTCCGCAAGGGCGCACCATCACTCCCGAGCAGTTTGAGAACCGCATGATTCTGCGCCGCGCCATGATGCGCCACGGTTTCAAGCCCTACAATGAAGAGTGGTGGCACTTCACCCTGAAAAACGAACCCTACCCCGACACATACTTCACCTTTCCGGTACAGCATCTGTAAGACAGCAGGACGAGGAAACCGGCAAAGAATCCTTTACTCTCCCGTATATCTTCCCACAAACAGGACAACCCCCGTTGAAGCCTCGCGAATGACATAGACAAACGGATGGTCGGCGTGGAAGACGACCGGCGACTCCGATCGAGGCGCCGTTGCAATTAGGGAGAAGATACAGGCACGCTAACGCTCAGTCTTTTACGCAGCGTACCGACTGTCCTCCGTACTTGTGGTGAACAACGCGGGCGACGGTGGCGTGTCCATAGTAGAGACTGCGGTCGTACGCGCTGCCGAGTTCTTCAGTGGATTCGGTAGTGCTCCAGAAGGAGGCGTACTCGCCAAAGCTGGCTTGAGTACCGGGATAGAAGCCGGCGGGAAGTGCGGAAAAGCCCGTGGCATTGTTGGAGGCCAAATCGTTGCCGACCGTACATTCCACATCGTTTGATTTCCAACCATAGCCTGCGGCCAACGCTTTCGCCACATTCGCACCCAAACTATCACAAACGTACTCGCTGACGCCTCCGCAATAACTGGTCAACTGCGTCCACTCGGCATCGCTCGGCACGTGCCAGCCGTCGGGGCAGATGCCCTGCACACCGCTGGGATTGGTTCCAGACGGAGCCTCCCCGTGCATCACCGCGTACCAGTTGTACAAGTATCCGTAATACGGGTTGTCGGCTTGAGGGACGGCAAATCGGAGAGGAATGGTGTCGCTGTTGGTGCCCTCGGGGATTGCGTCTCCGTTGGCGTAGCGGGTGGTGCGCAGGTTGGCGGCCATCCACACCTGCTCACCGATTATCACGGCATCGTAATGGTTGCCGTCAATGTCGGTCACTGCATCGTAAATCACTTCCGCAGTGGCGGGATAGGTCGGGGTATAACCGTTGTCCTCGTTATTCGGAGTCGGTTGCGGCTCCACTTTTTCACAAGCCGCCAGCAAAAAGGCGGCAGCACAGAATAAAAGGGCTATTTTTTTCATAAGGATAGAGATTTTGAAATTAATGTGGCAAAAGTATATAATTAAATTGATTTATACAATGATCTCACAAAAATACATTATTTCAAATAATAGAATGATGCGCTCAGCCTTTTTTCCTATTTTTGCAATTCAAATAAATGGTTTGATAATGAAAAAGATAATCCTGTTATCCCTGTTGCTGGC
>ONXT01000263.1 GCA_900321845.1 uncultured Bacteroidales bacterium
ACTCGGCGCGACCGCCTACCTGATGAACACCATGAAGCCCTTCTTCGTGGCCAGCGCCATGCAACAGTCGGAGTTCTCCCAAGACATGGAGACCGCCCTCGACCTCTATTTCCTGAAGAAAGCGCGCGAAGCCGGCAAACTCTGCTACGGCGTGGAGAAATTCCAAGTGCAAGTCGATGCCATTGATGCCATCAAGCTGAAAGACCAGATCAAAATGCTTTCACAAAGTCTGCACGACACCACTACGGCCGATACCAGCGAATCCCAAAAACTGCTGGAAGTCTATCTCGCCGCCGACCTCGACAAGATGCTGGAAATGAGCAACGATGCATCGATGCCCGCAAAGTTCAACAAGATTTTCCTGATTGACCGCAATGTAGGGATGGCAAAAAATTTCGAGAAAATCGCCATGGAACACAGCCTGTTTTGCGCGGTAGGCGCCGCTCACTTGGGAGGTGAAAAGGGTGTCATCGCTCTGCTCCGCAAGAAAGGCTACACCGTGGAACCCGTGATCACTGCCGGCAAACCATAACGGGCAACGGCCTACTCCGGCACATAGATGATTTCCCCGTTTTCCAATTCATAGGCGATGCCGACCTTCTTGCCCCTCGTACCTGTGGCGGATTGGTCTTCCGACGGCGTATAGCGGTTGATCTTCTGTCCCTCTTTCGTGATGATTTCCATATTCTCCTTGCCAGGATTCTTCACCACCGTGAAATCCTCATTGCTCAACATCTCCGCCATGTTGAAATGAGTCACCAAAGCCACCATCAACGCCACAGCAAACACCATCGCCACGTCGAACAGGTTGGAGACCGTCGCCATGGGGTCGTCATCATCCGCATTTTGCAAAAAACCTCTTTTCCGTTTCATCATTCAACATTTTATATTCAGATTAAAAACTGCGTGGGCATCCAACCCACGCCGCACTCCCTGCAAGCCCCTATTTCAGCAACTCCGAGAGGAAGTCGAGCCGGTTGACATCGCTCATATACCAACGCTGCTTTGCACTTTGGGTGAGCCAACCGATGGCTCCCGCAAAAAGGCCGATGACAGTGGTGGCGAAAGCTACCTGCATGTTGTAAGCCATCGAGGCAATGTCGCCTGCGGCCAAGCCCACTAAGGCAGGCCCCATCGGAATCAAAGTTCCCATCAAGCCCAACATCGGCCCCATTTTCGTCAGCGTCTTGGAAACCGACATATCTTTTGCCGACTGCAGCTCGAACTCGCCTACGACACGATCAATTTGAGCCTCGGAAGATTCTCCGTGCGAAGCCTCCACGACCTGACGGATCGTATCCACCACCAGCGTGCAGTTCTTGGTCGGCAAGTTCGCCGCCATCTCGTCCACACCCTCCCGTTTCAAATTCTTGAACAGCTTGGCCAACGCGGACTCGGTGCGGCGCATATTCAGATACTGCCCGAAGAAGGTTCCCAACAGCAAGAGCGAACGCAGGAAGAGCAGAATCAGCAAAACAATCACGGGAACCAACAACCCTGTTGAAATCCAATACAATACTTCGGTAATCGCTTTCATTTCTTTAATTATTGATTATTATCTCTTTTTCTTTTCAACATGATTCTATAATATGCCATGCCAATCAGCGTGAAAACAAGGATGATGGCAAGAATGCCAACCAAAGCCAGCCAATTCACCTTGTCGGTGCCCTCAACCGCCGTGCGTCCGTTCACCGTAGCGACAATTCCCAACAAGGCAACCACGACATTGCCGATGAAGAGGAGCTCCAGTCGCAGCGACTTCTCTGGCAAAAGACGCCTGAGTACGAGCGCACCGATAGTCACCACAAGGATCACTGCAACCGCCACCATGAGGGCGATGAGACGGAAATCCCAACCAGGCAACGCGAAGATGACGTTGGTAAGCACGACAAAGAGGACAGGAAAGACCAGAATGCCGGGGAAAAACCGCAGCAGATGGAAAATCCAACGGGTGCGGGGGCGCAGTTCGTCATGTGTATAATAACGTGTCGCCCAAAGGCAGAAGGCCATTTCCAAGACGACTTCCAAGCTGAGCATCAGGGCGATGTCCTGCATCAACGCGGGATTTTGGAGTGCATCCATCAGCTGTGTCTTCGACTGCATAATGGCGACGGGCTGCATGGCATAGACGAAAACCGCAGCAAGTGCAGCAAAAATCCAAACCTGCCAGGGCTTTACGAAGGTGAGTTTCAGCCAGAAATTCACCACAGCAACAATCATAAGCACCACTACGACCGCTTCCATCAGAACTCCTCGGTATTTGGTTTATCGTTACTGCCCGCCGACTGTTTCCGGCGTTTTCTGATGAAAAGCACGCTCCCCACGAGCAGCAGAAGTGCGCCGACGACAATCAGCGTGTTGCTGACGACAGCCCTGCGCGAAGCGGATTCATCTTGTATCGTCTCCTTTTTCATCACGGTTCCTTGCTTGTCGGAAGCGGTACGGATGTCGTTGATATTTTTGCGGTACTCTTGAGCAGAAGCCTCGTCCACCTGTTGCTCGATGTATTGGCGCAACTTGGCATTGTCGCAGACGAACCCACTGCAAGAAGGCTTATACTTATTGACGATTTCAGTGTGTAGTTGAGCCACATCCTTGAGTTGCTGGTCGGTGGCCTTCCACATCCCCTTGCGTGCGCTCTCCATCATCACAGCGGTGATTTCCTCAATGGCGGCGGGATTCTTGTCCTCGAAGTACTGCTTGGTGCCCAAGGCGTAT
>ONXT01000262.1 GCA_900321845.1 uncultured Bacteroidales bacterium
CCATCGTGAAGGTGGCGGTCTTCAATGCACATTCTTTTTAAAGGCTGAAAATGATGTATGAGTTGAAACTACGTCAAAAGTCGTATATTTGCCGCCAATTATTAACAGATGAAAATACGGTTCTTGATTCTTGTTTTAACCATGGTTATCGGTGCGAATGCGCAGAATCCCGATGTTAATTATGCAAAATACCAGCGTTTCCGTACACGCTTGACGAATGAGTTCATGTACTTTTCGGGCGATGCCGGCGTGAGGGCTTCGCATTTGCCCATGGAGAACATTTACTATGTCAACGGCAGGAAAATCGCCTATTGGGCGGATGCGACTTGGTGGCAGGGGCATTACGTGGCGGTGCTCGCGACGGAGTACGCACTGAAAAAACGCAGCGGCGAAAGCACGGATAGGACATTGGAGGAGTTGCGCCTTGCACTCGCCGTTTACGACCGCCTGGACCGCGAAGCAGAAAGCTGCTGGAGCGGGCGCGATACCCTCAACGGCTTCTATCTCCGCGATGACGTCGCCTCAACCGATACCGCCCTGTTCCACGTGAACGTAATTTACAGCGACTATCTATATAACTGCGGGCACGTGGAGAAAATCGGCAACTCGCCCTCGCAAGACCAGGCGTGGGCCTCCTACCTCGGCTTGGCACTGGCGAAGAAATTGGTGGATGACGACAGTGTGCAGTGCGCCGTCGCCTCCATCGCCACGCGAATCGTGCGCGTGATGCAGTTCACCGATGAAAAGGGCCGGCCGCATTGGCAGATCGTGAATCCCGTGACAGGCAAACTGACGCAGAAAGAGGGCGACATCCAGTGGCTTCAGTACCCGCACGGCGAAATCGGCTCGATGTTGAGCGGCCAGAACCTCCACTTCGGCAAGTCCGACAAGGCCAATTGGAAGAACATCTGGAACATTCTCCAAAACAATGTCCTCATCGATGGCGACGGCCATTTCACATGGTATGGGGTGATGCTGCTGTCGGCGGTAATGAACGAGGGCGGCGCCGGAAGCCCTAACTGCTACGACTGGCTGGTGAAAACCTGCGAGAAGATTGTTCGCCGTCATCCCGAAATGGGACAGACGCTCTTCTTCCCGCATCTGCCTTTGGCCAATTTGGTGCTATACGGGAAAGATGGTAAAACGTTGGTTGATAGGTCGTTATATGAGCAGTATTTAAATGCTGCTCCTGCCGATGGCCACATCACGAAGTCGGTGAAGGGCGAAACCGTGCGCACCGCCGCCCCGTGGCATACCCTTTCGCTTTTCTGCCCGTGGCACGACAAGACCACCGGCGACGCCAACATGATTGACTACATGCTGCTATACAACTTATACAGGTTGGTGTATGAGTGAGACTTTCGTAGCCGCTTTTTCTTTAATGTTTAATGTCATCTACAATAATAAACCTCTCGCTGTCTGAATGTGTTGTTTTTTGCAATAATCACACATAAATTTCGTTTCTCATTCGCACATTTTATCCAGATGAAAAATATTGTCCTTGCCGTTATCTTCTCTTTGACCATGGCTTGCGCCTTCGGACAGACTGCCAAGTACAGCAACGAATTTCTTTCTCTGGGCTTGGGTGCACGCGGCTTGGCGATGGCCAACACGATGACCTCCATTGCCGATGATGTGACCGCCGCCTACTGGAATCCCGCCGGCCTCTCCAATATGGAAAAACGCTACGAGTTGGGGCTCATGCACGCCGAGTATTTCGCCGGCATCGCCAAATACGACTATGGCGGCATCGCCGTCCGTATCGATTCACAGTCCACCGTCGGTTTCTCCTACATCCGTTTTGGTGTGGATAAAATTATGAATACCACGGAATTGATTGACAATCAGGGAAATATAGACTACGACAGAATCTCCTACTTCTCATCTGCCGACAATGCCTTCCTTTTGTCGTATGCCCATAATTTCAAGCAGGTGAAGGGACTTTCCGTGGGTGGGAATGTGAAAATCCTGCACCGCCGCATCGGCGATTTCGCCGGCTCGTGGGGCTTTGGCCTCGACCTCGGCGTTCACTACGCCATCAAGGGATGGAATATGGGCGCGGTGCTGCGCGACGCAACCTCTACTTTCAATGCGTGGAGCTATCACCTCAGCGATGAGGTGATTGACGTGTTTGAACGAACCGGAAATGAAATCCCAACCAACTCCTTGGAACTCACCCTCCCCAAACTGCTGATCGGCGGAGGCAAGTACGTGGAACTCGGCAAGGGCTTCAATGCCACCTTCGCATTGGATTTCGACTTCACCTTCGACGGCAAACGCCACTCCCTCATTCGCTCGAATGTGCTTTGCATTGATCCACACTTCGGAATGGAGTTCGCCTACAAGAAAATCGTCGCCATCCGCGCTGGCATCGGTAACTTCCAGCAGCAAGCCGACTTCGATGGCAAAAACAAGACCACCCTCCAAATAAACCTCGGCGTCGGTGTCTGCATCAAGAAAATCGTCACCATCGATTATGCCTTCACCGACATCGGAGACCTCTCCATCGCGCAGTATTCCCACATCTTCTCGTTGAAAGTCGGCATCGACCGGTTCAAGAAACCCAAAAACTAAAACGAATGTCAGGTTGTCTTATGCGCATTTCTGTTTTGTAATTCATTAATTAATAAAACAATATGAAGAAAATTTTCTCCCTGCTTCTATTTTTCTTATTCGCATTTTGTCTTTCCGCCCAACAGCCGAAAATAACCTCCATTGTCCTGAAGAACAAAATGGAGGTGCTGATGTGCGAAGACCATTCCCAACCCAAAATCTACGGGGCAATCTGCGTGCATGCAGGCTCTAAAAACGACCCCCTCGACAACACAGGCATGGCGCATTATCTCGAGCACATCATGTTCAAGGGCACCGACAAAATCGGCACCACTGATTGGAAAGCCGAAAAGGTGTATTTGGACAGCATTTCGCTTCTGTACGACCAGATCCATGAGGAGAAAGATGCCTCCATTCGTAATAAAACCATGATGAAAATCAACGAGTTGAGCAATAAGGCGACGGAGTATGCCATCCCCAACGAGGTGGATGTGATTCTGAGCAAGATGGGGGGCGAGGGAATCAACGCTTTCACAAGCAACGATGTGACCGTCTATCACAACAAGTTTCCCTCCAACCAGTTGGAGAAGTGGCTTTTGGTCTATAAAGAGCGTTTCCGCAACCCTATTTTCCGCCTTTTCCAATCGGAATTGGAGGCGGTTTACGAGGAGTACAACATGTACAGCGATGAGCCCATGAGCGTTTTCATGGAGGATGCGCTCAAGGCTGCTTACGGCGAACATCCGTACGGCCGCCCCGTCATTGGCTATCCCGAGCATCTCAAAAACCCGCAGCCGTCGGCTATGCAGAAGTTCTTCAATACGTACTATCAGCCCTCCAATATGACGCTGGTGCTGGTGGGCGATTTCAATGCGGCCGCCATCCAGCCGCTGCTTGAACGCACTATCGGCACGCTCCGCAACGAAGCCGCCCCTGCGTCGGCCGCTGACAAAGCCATCAAGAACTCCACCCTGCTCAACCAACCCATCCAACCGTTCAAGGGACATCAGGTAGTGACCGTCAGCGAAACACCGGTAAAGGTCGGAGTCGTTGGTTTCCAGACAGTTGGAGCCAATCAACCCGATGCGCTGTTGCTGGATGTGATGAGCGGTCTGTTGAACAACGATTCCGGCACCGGACTGTTAGACGAACTCTCCCAGAAGAACAAGCTGCTGGTTGCACAAGGGTTCAATTACGGAATGCTGGAATCTGGCGTGTTCGCTTGTTTCTATGTGCCCAAAATCATCGGTCAGTCGCACGACGACGCTGAAGCGCTGGTTATGAATGCCATCGACAGATTGAAGAAAGGGGATTACAGCGACGATTTGTTTGAAGCAGTGAAGATGGACTATCTGCGTGAGTATGAAGAGAGTATGGAGAATCTTGAGCGCGAATTCTATAACGTATTGGAAATCACGATTAACGGACTTGCGCCAGAGGATTTCTACAAAAAAGCCGATATCATCCGCAATTTGAAGAAAGAGGATTTGACGGCGCTCGCCCAGAAATACTTCGGCGATGACATGCTTTCATTCCGTTCAAATATGGGCAGTAAGAAATTCGAGAAATTGAAAAAGCCCGCATGGAAGCCCATCGTAGCCAAGAATGCGGGCGAAAGTTCAGAATTTGCTAAGAGAATAGAAAATTTACCCGTCAAAGACCTCGAGCGTCAGCATTTTGATTTCAATAAAGATGTTCAAATAATCCCCATCGGCGATTCCTACACGCTTTGTGCCGCCCAAAATCCGACGAACGACATATTCACTTTGAACCTTATTTTCAATTATGGGGAAATTAACGATCCCGCTTTGGATTATGCCGCGGAGTATTTCTCGCAACAAGGTTCTAAAGAATTGGATTACAATAAACTACAACTATCTTTGCAGAAAATGGGCGCCGCAATGGATGTCTATTCCGACAATGAGAACCTGACCATTGCGATTTCCGGCTTCGACAAGGATTTGGAGAAGATTTTGGAGATTTGCAGCACTAAGATCCTCGCTCCCAGCAATGACGAGACAGTGTTGGAGTCCATTATCGAAGAGCGGAAAAGCGAGATTCAGACGATGAAGAGCGATGCATCCTCGTGGGGAAGCGCCCTTTTCGACTATGCCCGTTACGGACAGAACTCCCCGTCGCTCAACACCCCTTCACTCAAGGAAATTAAGCAATTCACAGGCACCCAGTTGCTGAAGATTTTCAAGACAGCCATCGGCTATAATGCCGACATCACCTTTGTGGGCAATGTCGATCCCAAGGAGGTGGCCGCGATGCTGCAAAAAACCGGCATCCTGCTTGCGAAGCCTCAGACGCAGCCCAAGCCGTTCCTGAAGCTGAAAACTTACGATGAACCCACCATTTTCATCGCATCCAACAAGAAATTCTTGCAGAGCAACATCTATTTTTACAATACTGGTAGAATGTTCGATAAGGACAAATGGCCCGTGTGCATGGCCTATAACGAGTACATGGGCGGAAGCATGGCCGGTATCATCTTTCAGGAAATCAGAGAGTTGCGTTCTTTGGGCTACTCCGCCTACGGAGCCTGCAGCTACGACCGCCTCCTGCGCAATCCCTCTTACATCATCGGTTACCTTGGCACACAGGCCGACAAGACGCTGGATGGCTGCGCTGCGATGACGGAACTGCTGGTGAACTTCCCCGAAAAACCCGAGAAGTTCGATTTGGCGAAAACATCCCTGCTTCAACAGCGCTCCTACGTCTCCTTCCGCGGCCTTCCTGGTTACGTGCTGAATTTGCGCGAAATGGGCTACTCCTACGACCCGCGTGAAGAGACAAACAAAAAAATCGAGGAACTGAGCTTCGAGGACATGCACGCATTCTTTAAGGAATATCTGAAAAACAATAATATGGTCATCACCATCGCCGGCGACAAAAAACGCATCGACCTCAAGGAACTCAGGAAATTGGGCAAAGTGGTGGAACTGAAATACAACGACTTTGTGACGGAATAAGGTGGACTTGTGCTGTGTGTGCTTCACAAAGCGCACGCGCACTATTCGGCTGTGGGTGCCAGATGCCGGATGCTGTCCTTGAACTCGGTGGTTTGTCCATCGGGGATGGAGACGGGCTCGCCCCAATAGCGGGGCTTTTTGCCGGTGGCCACATCCCAGACGGCTTTTATTTTGGCAAACACTTCGCGGAGGTGGTTCTTCAGATACGACCGTCTGTAGCTCACGTCCTGCGCATTGAACCCAATGGCATCCATTCCGTTCCGCCGTGCGATAAATACCGCCCGTTCATTGTGCCAATACTGGGAGATGACCGTGAGCGAACGCTGTCCGAACACCTTGTACGCTCGGACCATGGAGTCGTAGGTGCGGAAGCCGGCATAGTCGAGGATGATGGCCGAATCGGGGATGCCCAAGGCTATCAGCGACTGCCGCATCTCTTCGGGCTCGTTGTATCCGTGCCGGTGGTTGTCGCCGCTGATGAGGATGTACGATATCTTGCCGGCGAAGTACAGATTGGCGGTGGCTTTGATGCGATTATCGTAGTATTGGTTGCGGCTCCCGTTGCCCAGAGTGGGCGAGGTGCCTAACACCAGCCCGACCTGGCGGTAGGGAATCTCCTGCACGTCGCTGTACAGGCGTCCCCTCGCGCTAAGTTTTACAATGGCATTGCATCCGCCGACGACAGCAGCGGCTGCCGCCAAGCAAATCAATCCTCCCCAAAAGAAAAGGCGCACCACCTTGCGCCAACCGGTTGCTTTTTTCATAGGATTACCATAACGCACTTTTTGCAATAAAATTGCAGAGATGCCATGATATGACATCCCTACACCAGCATTTCGCAGGAATTTCATTTTGAAAATGCGAACAATTTCTTTCCCAAATCCTTCATAGAGGCACCGATGAGGTAAATGGCTTTTTTTCATTTATGTCAATCCATAGGATTGTAAATTGAAAAATCTGCGTATTTTTGCAGCAAAATAATAGCTGCAATTTTTGTCATAGATGATTGAGCATAAGATAGTTAAATTATCAATACCCGAAACTGGTAGCGAAGATAATTGTTCTTTGAATGGAAATCGAATTTCCGCTTTCTGTTCACTAATTTAATTCACTAATCATAGAAAATCATGAAATACTATATCATTGCGGGAGAGGCGTCGGGGGATTTGCATGCGTCGAATCTGATGCGGGAGATCAACCGGCTGGATGCGCAGCCCGAGTACCGCTGCTGGGGCGGGGACTTGATGGCGGCACAGGGCGGCAAAATCGTCAAGCACTACAAGGACTTGGCATTTATGGGCTTCTGGGAGGTCGCCACGCACTTGCGCACCATCCTCCGCAACGTCAGCTTCTGCAAAAAGGACATTCTGGCATTCAATCCCGACCTCGTTATCTTCGTGGATTATCCTGGTTTCAATCTCCGCATCGCCGATTTTGTAAAAAAGCACGGCTACAAAATCGTCTATTACATCTCCCCGCAGATTTGGGCTTGGAAGACCGGTCGCGTACACAAAATCAAGCGCACTTGCGACCACGTGATGCCGATTCTGCCTTTTGAAAAGGAATTTTACGCCCGCTATGGTTACAGCGCCGACTTCGTTGGACATCCGCTTTTGGATGCCATCGACGAGAACATCCGCGAAAGCGAGGCCGTTGTCAATTTCAGGAAAATCAACGGGCTGGACGACCGCCCGATTATCGCGCTACTCCCTGGCAGCCGAAAGCAGGAAATCGTACGCATCCTGCCCTTGATGCTGAAAGTGGTGGATAAATACCCCGACTACCAATTCGTGATGTCAACGGTGAAGTGGCTGCCGGATGCGCTTTACGAGAAGTACTTGAACGGCAAACCCGTGAAGAAGGCACTGTCGCAAACCTATCCGCTGCTGTTGAATGCGGAGGCGGCGCTGGTCACCTCGGGTACCGCCACCTTGGAAACGGCGATCTTAGGCACGTGGCAGGTCGTCTGCTACCGCTGCAGTGACCTTTCGTACCGCATTGCCAAGGCGGTGGCAAAAGCAACCATCAAGTACATCTCGCTGGTGAATCTGATCTTGGACAAGCCCGCCGTCACCGAACTCATCCAGTACGACCTGACGGAGGCGAACATCCGCAAAGAATTGGACAGGATTTTATATGATGCAAAGACCAAGCAGCAGATGTCGGCTGACTATGATGCGCTACTTGCGAAGCTGGGGCGGCGCGGGGCTTCCGAAAGAGCCGCAAAAATTGTTGTAGAGTGCGCCAAAACTGCGAAAAATGAGCATCCTATACTTTGAAATATCTAATAATGTCAATGTGTTTACCATATAACTTATTGATAAAAAGAGAGATAAAAAAATAAAAATATTTTTTGAAAAAGGTTGTTCGCATTAAAAAAAAATCTATTTTTGCAACCTCTAATTGAGAGCAGGTCCGGTAGTTCAGTTTGGTTAGAATACATGCCTGTCACGCATGGGGTCGCGAGTTCGAGCCTCGTCCGGACCGCCAAACAAAAAAATCTTGTAGAGACGCGATTCATCGCGTCTCTATTTTTTTGAATTCCCCTTTAGTCTTGTAGTATTTATAATCGCGAATCTTCCGTATCGTTTTTTTTACAAAAGGTAAAGGGATAATTCAGAAAAAATTAAAAATGAAATTTTATTACCTTTTATATTAAAATAATGCGTACTTTTGCCGTGTTATTTATAAACAAAAGGTAAAATTGTGAATCATTCGAGAATTATGCTTACACCAAGCGATGTCTGCGTCCTCCATCTTGTAGAAGATTGTGAAATGGATATGTTTACTGTTCCAGAATTAGAGACACTTTCCGGACTTGGCCATCGCAAGCTTATTGAGTCTTTGTCAAGGCTTGTGAGTGTCGGTAGCCTGTCGAGAGTAGAAAGAGGTGTTTATTGTACTCGAAACTTCCGTAACATCAATGCGATTGCTACAAGGATTGTGAAAGATTCGGCTATAGCGTATTGGACAGCGCTCAACCTGCACGGCATGACCGAACAGATTCCCAATGTGGTCTTTGTGCAGTCTTGCAACCCTAAGGCGGACAAGGGAATATTCGGTGTCCGCTGCAAGTTCGTGAGGGTGAAGAAGGATGCCTATACAGGCATTATGCAGATGGGGTATGGAAGAGAAAGTTTCAATGTCACCGACAGGGAAAAGACCCTGATAGACTGTTTCTGCCTGCCGGGGTACAGCGGTGGTTATGCTGAACTGCTGCGTGCGTTCAGTGCCGCAGATCCAGATGCGGGCAAACTTCTGGAATACGGGAAAAAGGTCGGCAACCTGTCCGTCTTGAAGAGGATGGCCTATCTTTCCGAACTGTGGGAGATGAAAGGCTTCGACGATTTTCGGAGTGAAGTGTCGCGGATGCTGAACAGCAAGTACTCCTTGCTGGACCCGTTCGGGGACAATAGGGGACCCTTTATTAACAAATGGAAGATACGTTCGAATATCGGGAAAGATGATTTGGACGGCATCAGAGAAAAAATCTACTGATATGATACTGCAACGTGAGATACTGCTGATGGCGGAAAAAGCTGGTGTCCCAACCTATACCATAGACAAGGACTGGGTTCTCGGACACGTGCTGAATGGTTTGTTCAGAAAAGGGTGGGCACAGAAAGAATTGGTGTTCAAAGGGGGAACGTGCTTACGGAAATGCCATATTGACGGGTATAGGTTCTCTGAAGACCTTGATTTCACTATTAGGGATTCCGATTTCATTATCACCTCCGAAATGATGGGAGAGGTGTTGCGTGATGTCACGCAGAATATCGGTATCTTGTTCGGTGAGGCTGACGTCCTGCCCATATTGTGGGAAGACCGTGAGGTCGGATACAAAATGCATGTTCCGTTCTGGGGGGCTGATCACAGACGCAACCAGATTCCACCGACACCTTCCCGCTGGCTTACTGGAATAAAAATGGAGTTCATCAAATATGAGCGGCTTGTGAACGATGTCTGTAAGCTTCCTTTGATGAGTCACTACTCGGATGCGATCGCTTTTGACGGTTTGAGTGTCCCGTGTTATGCGATTGAGGAAGTCCTTGCCGAGAAATTCAGGGCTCTCTTGCAGCGGAGTTATCCCGCGCCAAGGGATTACTATGACCTTTGGTATATTCTGTCACACAAAGCCAATGTAGACTGGGAACGTGTCAGGCGGACATTTGGTACGAAATGTGAATACAAGGGGATTGACTTGCACAGCTATCTTGACTTTTTTGACGAGAGCGAACTGGACAAAGTCAGCAAGGCATGGAAGAATAGTATTGGTGGGCATCTCCCAGCGGAACAGTTGCCTCTGTTTGATGATGTCATCCGTGACCTGAAACAGTTCTGTGCCGTCAGGGAGTGGTAGACTATTATGTAAATAATAATCGGAATTTCCTATAATCTTGTAAATTCGCAAAAAGAAATTTCCCACAAAAAAAGCAGGGATGCTATTCGCGTCCCTGCTTTGTGATATAGGATAGAGGCGTTATTCCTCTCTTTTGCCGTGACCGTGGCGAGGATGGTCGGAATGGCGAGGGCCTTTGCCGTTGCCACCGTTGGGGCGGCGCGGACGCTCAGGGCGTTCTTCGTAACCTTCCGGCTTTGGCAACAATACCTTGCGTGACAAACGCATCTTGCCTTTGTCGTCGATTTCCACCAGCTTCACCTCGACTTCGTCGCCGACGTGCAGAACCTCTTCCACATTGTCAAGGCGTTTCCAGTCGATTTCAGAGATGTGGAGCAGACCGTCGATGCCGGGGATGATTTCCACGAAGGCACCGAAGGGTTGCACGGTTTTCACTTTGCCTTTGTAAATCGCGCCCACTTCGGGTTTGGCGGTGATGGCCTTGATGCGCTCGATGGCGGCGTTGATGTCGTCCACGTTGGCGGCGGCGATGTCGATTACGCCATGGTCATCCACTTCGTCGATATTGATGACGGTATGGGTTTCGCGTTGCATCTCTTGGATTACCTTGCCTCCAGGTCCGATGACCGCACCAATCTGGTCGCGGTCAATGATCATTTGGACGATGCGCGGAACGAACGGCTTGTATTCGGCGCGCGGTTCGGCGATGGCTTCGTGCATCTTGCCGAGGATGTGCAAACGGCCTTTGCGAGCCTGTTCGAGGGCTTCCGCCATCACTTCGGCCGACAAACCGTTCACCTTGATGTCCATCTGGCAGGCGGTGATACCGTCAGCGGTACCGCAAACCTTGAAGTCCATGTCGCCGAGGTGGTCCTCATCTCCCAGAATATCGGAAAGAATGGCATACTTGCCGCTCGCTTCGTCGGTAATCAACCCCATGGCGATGCCGGCAACGGGCTTCTTCATCTTTACACCGCAGTCGAACAAGGCCAAAGTGCCGGCGCAAACGGTGGCCATGGAAGAGCTGCCGTTGGATTCCAGAATGTCGGAAACGATGCGCACCGTGTAGGGGAAGTCGGGGTCGTCGAACGGAATCATCGGCTTCAAAGCTCTGTGAGCCAAGTTGCCGTGGCCGATTTCGCGGCGGCCGGTGCTGCGGATGGGTTTCACTTCGCCGACGGAGAACGGCGGGAAGTTGTAGTGCAGAATGAAACGGCTGGAGCCCTCCACCACGGCACCATCGATGGTCTGTTCGTCGAGCTTGGTGCCCAACGTACAGGTGGCCAGCGATTGCGTTTCGCCACGAGTGAAGATGGCGGAACCGTGTGCTGACGGCAGATAGTCGGTCTCAATCCAGATGGGACGGATTTCGTCCATCTTACGGCCATCCAGACGAATATGTTCGTGAAGGATCATATTGCGCATCGCGTGATACAAAACGTCATCATAATAACGTCTGACCATTTCGGCTTTTTCGTCGCGTTCCTCTTCGGGAATCGTTTCAAGGAACTCTTCCTTGATTTGGTCGAAGGCTGCGTTGCGTTCCTGTTTGCCCATGCCGGATTTGGCGATGGCGTAAACCTTGTCGTAGAGTTCTTTGTTCACGCGTTCGCGGAGGTCGTCGTCGTTGGTTTCGTGGCAGTACTCGCGTTTCGGGTTGGCTTTTTCCACCATTGCGGCGAGGTCGAGCTGGGCTTGCACCTGCACCTTGATGGCTTCGTGGGCGGCGTTGAGTGCTTCCACCATATCCTGTTCGGAGATCTCCTTCATCTCGCCTTCCACCATCATGATATTGTCCATGGTAGCGGCAACGATCATGTCGATGTCGGATTTTTCCATATCCTCGACGGTGGGGTTGATGACCATCTTACCATCGATGCGACCGACTCTCACTTCGGAGATGGGGCCGTTGAAGGGGATGTTGGAGACGGCGAGTGCGGAGGAGGCGGCCAAGCCAGCGAAAGCATCGGGGAGCACGTTGCGGTCGCCGGAGATGAGCGTCACAAGTACTTGGGTGTCAGCGTGGTAGTCGTCCGGGAAGAGGGGACGGAGGGCGCGGTCAACCAAGCGGGCGATCAAAATCTCGTATTCCGACGGACGGGCTTCGCGTTTGAAGAAACCGCCAGGGAAACGGCCCACAGCGGCGTACTTTTCTTGGTATTCAACTTGCAGCGGCAGAAAATCGGTGCCTTCCACTGCTTCTTTCTTGGTGCAAACGGTGGCCAGCAACATCGTGTTGCCACACTTTACAACGGCAGCACCATCGGCCTGCTTGGCCAACTTGCCGGTTTCGATGGTGACTTCTCTTCCGTCAGCCAACGTAAAGGTCTTACTTATACCTAACATAACGATTTGTCTTTGGATTAAAATTAAAATACAACACATTCCTTACGGGAATGCCGTATTTTTTTAATGATCTGATTTTTGGAATAAATATAAAAAAAGGCAAAACAAAATGAATTGCCTTTCTTTTGTGGATTATTTTCTCAAACCAAGTTTCTTGACGATAGCTCTGTATCTTTCAATGTCCTGTTCTTTCAGGTATGCAAGCATTTTTCTTCTTTTGCCTACCAAAGTCATCAGGGCTTTCTTGGTGTTCAAATCCTTGTGGTTTTGTTTAACGTGCTCGGTCAGGTGTTTGATTCTGAACGTGAAAAGAGCCACTTGGCTTTCCGGTGAGCCAGTGTCGAATTCGTTGGCTCCGTTTTCTTTGAAGATTTCTTTCTTAACTTCTTGTGTCAAATACATAATTGCTTCTTTTTAAATCTTTTTTTCGTCTTAATTTTCGGGGTGCAAAAGTACAACATTTTTTTGATTGCATCGAAGGATGTTCAAAAATTTTTATGAATCTGATTTTTTTGTATTTTTGTCGCGTTTTAATAACTGTTTTATAGATAATTAACACATTTTAACCTTAGCTATTATAAATGGAAATCAAAAGAATCTCATCGCTGCTGATTTTGTGTATTTTGTTGGATTTCAGTGTTTTGCGCGCCGAATCCGTCTGGATGGACAATCAAAGTGACTCCACGGTCACGGAATTTTCGAAACGAGATCCTCAGAAAAAGAAGAAAGAGAAGGATCCCGACGCCAAGCGCACCGGCTGGACTTGCGGGATTTTGCCCAGTGTGGCTTACGATGCGGACCTCGGTTTCCAGTACGGAGCTCTCGCCAACGTCTATTATTTCGGCGACGGTTCCACCTACCCTGAGTACATCCACTCCCTTTACTTCGAAGCGGCCTACACCACTCGCCGCTACGGGGTTTTCCGCTTCTCCTACGATTCCAGGTTCCTGATCCCCAACCACCGGCTCACCATCGACGCCTCCTACCTGCCCGATGCAATGTGCGACTTCTCCGGCTTCAACGGTTACCAGTCGGTGTATAACGACGTGTGGCGGAACTCGAAGAAATACACAGCGGAAGAGGGGTATAAAAGTCGCGCTTTCTACAAATTCAAACGAGATTTGTTTCGGGTTTCCGCTGATATACAAGGCAATATCGCCGGCAACTGGTTCTGGAATGGCGGCGTCGGCCTGCTGGGCTACCTCAACAATTCCGTGGATGTTGCCATGCTGAACAAAGGTAAAAAGGAGTCGAAGATGCTGCCCGACATTGACGGACTGTACGACAAATACATCACATGGGGACTGATTCAGCAGAACGAGAAGAACGGGGGGATACACCCCTATCTGCGTGGGGGCATCACCTACGACAGCCGCGACCGGCAGATGAACTCCACGAAAGGGATTTATGGCGATGTGTTCCTGACCTACTCGGCTGGCTTCAATTCTAAGAAATTCGGCGACCAGCGTGAGTTCAACAACCTTCGCTTTAATTTCGATTTTCGCCACTATGTGCCTGTTTATCAGGATTATATCACTTTTGCCTATCGTCTCTCCACCCAGCTGACCGTGGCGGGCAAAAGTCCGTTCTACATGAACAACTACCTGAACACGCTCTATATCCAGCGCGTGCTCTACGAGGCGGTGGGCGGCTGCAACACCGTTCGCGGACTGTTGCGCAACCGTGTGCTGGCCAACGGCTTTGCCTTCGCCAATGTTGAATTCCGCTTCAAAGTGTGCAAATTCAAGGTGAAGAAGGAGAATTTCTATATCGGCTTGAATCCTTTTGTGGATGCCGGTATGATTTTACAGCCGTATGACGTGGATCAAGCCCGACTTGAAAAAAGCATTGCGGAAAACGATCCCACGTTCGACCTGAATGAGCTGTCCGACTATTTTAATTTCGACCATCCGCGCATCTACCGCCCGCATTTCTCTGGCGGCATCGGGTTGAAGGTCGCAATGAACGACAACTTCGTGCTCTCCGTTGACTGGGCCGTGCCGTTCAATCGCGAGGACAATCCGAGTTTCACGAATTTTTATGTGAAGATTGGTTATATGTTTTAAGGGAGGGGAGTTTACATTGATTTTTTTATCTCCTCAATCTTCTCGCAGGCGCGTTCGGCGGCCAGCTGTTCTGCTTTCTTGATGGTATCGTGCAGCCCTTCCGCAAAGGTCTTGTTGTTAATTAGAAGTTGGACTCTGTATAATCTGCGGTCTCGTCCGTTCGGTTCCACGGAGTGTTCGAAGGATATCTTTTTGTGGTTCTTCTGGGCCCAGTTCAGGATTTTGCTTTTGAAATTGGATTCCTCAAAAAGCATCGTGTCCATGTCGTAGTAGGCGAAGAAAAGGCGTTGCAGGACGATTTTCTTCGTTTTCTCGTAGCCTTTGTCGAGGAAAATTGCGCCGACGAGGGCCTCAAAAGCGTCGCCGCCTGCGCATTTGGAGTGGACATGCGGGTTGATGGAGATGAGTTCGTTGAGGTGGATTTTGCGGGAGAGTGTGCCCAGCTGCTCGCGGCAAACCATGCGGGAGCGCATTTCGGTAAGTTCGCCCTCCGGTTTGAACGGGAATTTCTTGAACAGGTATTCTGCTGCAATGGTGTCCAAAACAGCGTCGCCCAGATATTCAAGGCGTTCGTTGCTGATGGAATGACCGCTGACAGAGCTGTTGTCGGCGGCGGAGCGGTGAATGAGCGCGGTATTGTAAAGTTCGGTGTTTTTCGGGCGGATTCCGAGAACTGCCTTCAGAAAATCCTCGATTTTCTTATTGTGGGAATCCTTTTTGTTGTCTTTACCAAACAATGTGCTAATTATCAAATTTCTTAAATAGGATGGAGGCGTTATGTCCGCCGAAACCGAATGCGTTGTTGAGCGCATACTGGAATTCCTTGCGGACGGGGCCGTTGGCGCAGAAGTTCCAGTCAGGGATGTCGGGGTCTTTTTCAATCATGTTGATAGTGGGCGGAACAATTCCGTCGCGCATGGCGAGAATGGTCGCGATGCTCTCCACTGCGGCCGCCGCTCCCAGCAGATGCCCTGTCATTGACTTGGGGGCAGTGAACACGATGTCGTCTGCCTGTTTTTTGAACAGCGACATCACCGCCTTGCACTCTGCGATGTCGCCGATAGGGGTGGAGGTCCCGTGCAGGTTGATGTGCCCGACCTCTTCCAAGTGAATGCCGCTCTCGTCGATGGCGTTCTTCATGGCCATCATGGCTCCGTATCCGTCAGGGTGTGGAGAGGTGATGTGGTAGGCGTCGGAGGTGAGCCCTACGCCTTTGATTTCGGCGTAGATGTGTGCACCGCGGGCTTGGGCGTGCTCCAGCTCCTCAAGGATGAAGATGCCGGCGCCTTCGCCCATCACGAACCCATCGCGTCCCAAGGAAAACGGGCGTGAAGCCGTCATGAAATCGTCGTTGCGGGTGGATAGGGCGCGCATCGCATTGAAGCCGTTGATGCCGATGGGGATGATGCCTGCTTCGGTTCCGCCTGTGAGAATGAGGTCGGCTTTTCCCAATTGAAGCAGATGGTAGGCATCCGCCATTGCGCAAGCCGCTGAGGTGCAGGCGGCGGAAGTGACGTAGCTTGTACCCCGGAAACCGAGCAGAATGGACAGGTTCCCGGCAATCATATTGCTCAATGTCTTGATAAGGAAAAACGGACTTAACCGCGAAACCCCTTCAACTAACGCATCTTCCACGATTTCCTTCGTGGTTGAGGTGACGCCGCCTATGCCGGTGCCCAGAATCACACCTGCACGGTCTCGATCGATGGAATCCAAATCCAACAATGAGTCCGCAAGTGCTTCTTTCGCCGCCACATAGGCATAACGTGAACACTCGTCCATCTTCCTTGCGTCTTTGACAGACAAGTACTCTAAAATATCGAAATTTTTTAGTTCGCAAGCGAACTTGGTCTTGCTGTGAGTCGTGTCGAAATGGGTGATTGAATTAACGCCGTTTTTCCCTGACAACAAATTGTGCCAGAAGTCTGACACATTGTTGCCCAGCGGCGTCAGCGCACCCATTCCGGTGATAACTACGCGCTTTAATTCCATCTAAAATGGGATGTGGATTATTTCTGGATGTGGCTTTGGATGTATTCCACAGCATCACCCACAGTCTGGATCTTTTCAGCGTCTTCGTCAGGAATGGAAACACCGAATCTCTTTTCAAATTCGATAATCAATTCAACCGTGTCCAATGAATCAGCGCCAAGGTCGGCTGTGAAACTTTTATCTAATGTGATTTCTTCTTTGTCAACGCTTAATTTTTCAGCAATTACGTCTTTTACTTCGTCGATAATTTCTTGCATAATAGTACGTTTTAAAATTACGTGCAAAAATACTACATTTTTTTTATTGCGGTATTAAAAAAGGCCTCAATTTCTTCATTTTTTTAATTGCCTCCTGATATACAATTGTTTATCGCTTTCTTTTTTACTGGAAAACGATGGAAAAATTTAACATTTTTTATAAAATCGGCGAAAAAAAAAGATTGTCAAGAGTCGGTTTTTGGCAGATTTTCGGATTCCGGAGACGAAATCCGCCCGCCGTTCACCTCCAAAATCTTGTGCTGGATCTGGTGCGCATTTAGAATCCTGTCGATGCGGTTCCGGTCGGTGTCTGACAGGAAAACCTGTCCGAAATGATTGTCCCCCACCAGTTGCAGCAGACGTGAGGTGCGCTTTTCGTCCAACTTGTCGAAAATGTCGTCCAATAGTAGGATGGGCTTCATCTTTTTCCGCTCGAAATAGTAGTCGAACTGCGACAGTTTCAGTGCCAGAAGGAAGGATTTCTGCTGTCCTTGCGAGCTGTATCGTTTCAGGGAATTCCCGTTCATCAGGAAGTTGAAATCATCCTTGTGGATGCCCGCCGTCGTGTAGCCCGCGCTGTAATCTGCCTGCACGTTCCGTTGAAAGCTCTCCGCGATGGGCATCTCTTTCAAGGTGGAAAGATAGTCGATTTGGACAATCTCCTTGTTGTCGGAAAGGTAATTGTAGTATTGTTGGAAAACAGGCTGGATGCCGGTCAGAAAATCTGCCCTCTTCGCAAAAATCGCCTCGTTCAGCGGAATCAGCTGACTGTCGTAGATTTGAATGTAGGAGGCGTCGTACTGCCCGCTCTCGAACATCTGCTTGAGCAGCGCATTCCGCTGGCCGAGAAGTTTCTGATAGTTGATCAGAATGTGGAGGTACTCTTTGTCGAATTGCGAAATAATCATATCGAAGAACTTCCTTCGCAATTCGCTGCCCTCGTGGATGAGGTTGCTGTCAACAGGCGCAACCATAATGAGCGGGTATTGCCCGATGTGGTCGCTCAAGCGCTCGTACTCCTTCGCGTTCAACTTCATCATCTTGCGTCCGTTGCGCTTGAAAATGCAGCTGATTTTGCAGGTTCTGCCGTCATCATAGCCGACATATTCGCCATGGATGGCAAAAAAATCGCTGTCGAAGCGTATGCTCTGATGGTCGTGCGCCGAAAAATAGCTTTTGCAGAACGAGAGGTAATGGATGGCATCCAGCAGATTGGTCTTCCCGCTTCCGTTTTCACCAACCACGGCATTCACCTTCTCCGCGAAATCCACCGAGGCTTCCGCGTAGTTCTTGAAGTTGACCAACTGTATGCCCTTGAGAAACAACTTGTTTTGATTAGGAGTTAGGAACTGTGAATTGAAAGAATAGTGAATAAAACGGCCGTTCTATTCACTATTCTTTTAGGAAACGTAAAAGTCAACGTTTATTTCTTCTTTTCGTCCTTCTTGATTCTCATTCCGTAGAAGGAGCGATAGACGAAGATGAGGCCGATGATGAGGAAGAAGCAGCCGATGTAGGGGGTGAAGTCCATTCCGGTGTTGCCGGTGGCGTCGGCGAGGTATTCGCCGGCTTCGTTCATTTTGCCTTGGGCCGTCAGTTTGATGACCACGGCGATTTCAGCGGCGAGCATTCCGAAGAGGGTGGAGAACTTGATGATCGGGTTCATGGCCACGGAGGAGGTGTCCTTGTAGGGGTCGCCGACGGTGTCACCCACAACGGTCGCGTCGTGCAGTTCAGTGCCCTTTTCCTGCAAGTCAACTTCCACCACTTTCTTGGCGTTGTCCCATGCACCGCCGGCATTGGCCATGTACATGGCTTGGAACAGCCCAAAGATGGCGATGGAAATCAGGTAGGCCACGAAGAAGTTCGGGTCGAAGAAGGCGAAGGCCAAGGTAAGGCAGAAGATGACGGCGAAGATGTTCCACATGCCCTGTTGGGCGTATCTGGTGCAGATTTTGACGACCGTCTTGGAGTCCTGAATGTCGGCTTCGGTCTTGTCGAGGTTGAGGTTTTGCTTGATGAATTCAACAGCACGGTAGGCACCCGTGGTCACGGCTTGCAGGGAAGCGCCCGTAAACCAATAGATTACAGCGCCGCCGGTGATGAAACCGAGGATGACGGCCGGGTCGGTGAGGCTGAGTTGCAGCAGGTCGAATTTGGCGAGCATCAGGATGATGGCGAAAATCATCGTGGTGGCACCTACCACGGCTGTGCCAATCAGAACGGGCTTGGCTGTGGCTTTGAAGGTGTTGCCGGCGCCGTCGTTGGCTTCGAGGAAGTATTTGCCTTTTTCAAAATCAGGGACAAAGCCGTATTCTTTTTCAATGTCGGATTTGATGGCGGGGATCTTCTCTATTTGCGAAAGTTCGAACACGGATTGCGCGTTGTCGGTAACCGGTCCGTAGCTGTCAACGGCGATGGTAACCGGACCCATGCCAAGGAAGCCGAAAGCGACCAAGCCGAAAGCGAAGATGGAGTAGTAGGGTCCGAAGACACCAAGTCCTTGAGCGGAGAAGAAGACGGCGGCGGTCATCAGACCCACCAGCGCGATGCCTTTCCAGAAAGCACTGAAGTTGCCGGAAACCATACCGGAGAGGATGGTCAGGGAGGCGCCGCCCTCGCGGGAAGCGGTAACCACCTCCTGCACGTGACGGGAGTTGGAGCTGGTGAAGGCCTTGGTCAGTTCGGGAATGATGGCTGCTGCCAGCGTGCCCAAGCTGATGATGGAAGCCAGACGCCACCACATGTCACCACTGATAGCTGCAGAAACGGAGTCGCTAGTGGCAAAACCATACGAATTGAAAAGCAAGTAGCTGATGCCGAAGGTGACGGCGATGGAGACGAGGGAAGTAATCCAGACCAGCGAGGTCAGCGGGTTCTCGAAATTGAAGTTGCTGGCGTTGCTGTATTTGATTTTGGATACGAGGTCGTTGATGCC
>ONXT01000261.1 GCA_900321845.1 uncultured Bacteroidales bacterium
AAAGCGGCGATACCGCAAATCCCCGCAATGAGAAGAGACCATGAGCTGAAAACAGCTTTAAAAAAAGTCCAACTCCATGAAAAGGAGGGGATTTTCCGAAGAGCAAATTTAAGAGACACCTGCGATGAGACCAGCAGAAAGGATTGCAGTAAAACTAATAAGAGAGTTCGTATCATATTGATAAAAGAGAAAGTGAAACATTAGGTTGCGAAGGATTCCAACCGAAATAATTGAAAACGAGGATGTTCTTCGGATTTTTTATTTCAGCATCCTTTGGATTATACAATAATAGTTTCGGGATCAATCTCTTATGTAAGCACATTGCAGCAACATACATGCCGAATGCTGAAGAACAGAAGGATTCCCCAAACAAGTGTTTATACCAAATGACAGGAAATTCAGGCATCGCCTGTGTCAAATAGTGGCCGACACAATGATCCACATTGGGATTTCCACTATAGCTGGCCACCACCGCATCCACATCAGAGAGATTGAGGTTGTTGTCGCCCAACATTCTGACAACAGATTCCCTAATTTGGGAAGGGTTGGGAGAATGGAAGATCTCAATGCCGTCAAGCCGACAAAGCGCGTTTTCCGTTTGGTCGGTCCCGACGAGCATACTCAAAGAGCAACTCCCTGAAAATGAATTGATTTCTTTATCGCACTGTCTCATCAAGTCCACATTGACATCCTCTTTGCGCCAATAATTGATTTTCGACAACATATTGAAATAATCGGGGGTCATTTCATCATGTCCGCCGACAAGGGCCGTTCGGACTTGCCCCAGCTGCAACTGCATGAAGGCATCCAACAGCGCACTGTCAAACGAAGTCCCTTGATTGGAATAGGTGCTGTTGTAGCCATGGCAATGCAGGCGAATGGCAATCTGCGAACTGATGGTGTTGTGCGTTGACTGCATGAAAGCGGTGGGCGGCAAGCACTCTTCATCGTTGTCAATCACTGCATTGAGGAACTTTTCGGTATTTTCGATACAGCCGAGGCCTGTTCCAGAGATGATGGCGTCGGGCATTTCACAACCACCCTTTTCCAATGCCGAAAGAGAGGTGGTGATGGCTCGCTTAATCAAACGTCCCATTCTTCTTGACTCCGCAGGCGGAATAAACTGCTTATAGTCAGGCTCGATTGACTGGGCGAAAGCCTCTTTCGGCAGGATGGGATTTTCGAACCATTCGTCCGTAAGTGGCTTTTGTACAGAGATTTGCGATACAGATTGTATATAAATGCTCATATTGTTGGTGAAGTGTGATTGGTGAACCATTGACAACGCTACAGTTTTGAAAAGATACAGGAGGTGTCGTTGCCGCCGAAGCCGAAAGAGTTGGTCATCACGTGACGGAGCTTCGCGTTGCGAATGGTCTTCGTGACGGGAGTAAAGTTCAAAGTGTCGATTTTTTCTTTGAAGTTCAAGCTGACAGGGATGAAATTGCGGGTGAGGGCGAGGATGGAGATCACGGCTTCGAGGGCGCCGGCGGCGCTGGTTGAATGGCCAGTGAATGCCTTGGTTGAGGAGATGGGGGGCACGCGGTCGCCGAAAACGCGCATCACGGCAAGTCCCTCGGTCTCATCATTGTTCGCGGTGCCCGTGCCGTGCGCATTGATGTAGTCAATGTCCGACGGCTGGAGCCCTGCCTCTTCAAGTGCCTGAATCATCGACTGATAGGCACCCTCACCATTCGGGGAGGAGGCAGTCTGGTGGAAGGCATCGCAGCGGTTGCCTCCGCCCGTATAACGGCAGAGGGGTTCTACGCCGCGCTCTTTCGCCGTTTGAGGGCTTTCCAGCACCAGATAAGCAGCCGCTTCGCCCAGATTGATACCCTTGCGGTTTTTGTCGAACGGCTTGCAAACCTCATCATCCAAAATCATAAGGGAATTGAAACCGTCGAGATGGAACTTGCTGAGGCATTCCGTACCGCCAGCTACCACGATATCGGCCCGACCCGTGCGAAGCAGATTTGCGGCAAGCAAGAAAGCATTGGCCGCTGACGAACAGGCTGTCGAAATCGTCGTCACCATCGAATAGTGGATATCCGGCTCCGTGATCTCCGCAATCATGTTCGTGCAAGCGCCGCAATCGTGAAGCGCGATGTACTCGCTATGCTCGGTCCCATATAGGAAATCGTGATAAAGTTGCTCACTTTTTTCCATTCCTCCAACCGTCGTGGCAGAAATGAAAGCCACACGCTTGCCCTCAAGCAGACCTTTCTGCAGCTTGGCCATCTGTGTAGCCTCAAGCAGGGCAGCCTGCCCCAGCAAAGTGGTACGTGTAATCACCTTGTCGCGGCGATAATGCAGGGAATCAAGGAGTTCCTCCGTGGTTTCATGCACTTCACCCACAGGCAAAGAGGTATATTTCGACTTCAAAATCCGCATTTTATCCACACCGGACTTCTCCTGCAGCAGCATGGAAGCAGTCTGCTCCACACCTCTGCCGAGAGCCGAAATCACTCCCATTCCTGTAACAACAATTTCGTTCATCAACTATTTGGTTCTATGTTCTTTGATATATTCGGCCATCGTGCGAACAGACTTGAAAATCTCCTTGCCTTCTGCCGCATTTTGCAATTTGATGCCATAATTCTTCTCCATCATGACAATCAACTCCAAAGCATCGATTGAATCCAGACCCGTTTCGCCACCGAACAAGGGCGCGTTTTCATCAATATCCTCAGGCTTTTTGTCTTCCAGATTCAAAACTTCGATAATTTCTTTCTTTAATTCTTCAATTAATTGATCCATGTTTTAATATTTTTTTTGATAAATAGAAATCAGGTTTTCTGCGGAAAAGTCTGTTAATTCCGCTTCATTGCCTGTGCCAACGGCACAAAGCAGCACGTCGCAATGCCCCTTGTCGAACTCAATCCAACCGCCCAGCACAAATTCCGCCGTGTCCAGAGCATCTTCGAAAGCACGACTGATCATTGGCGCCGAAAAATCTTCAAGCACGAAGCACGATGACTCGCCCCTCAGATGGTGGCGGATGGCAATCTCGCCGGAAACGATGTTCGCCAATGTATAGACGAAAACCGCCGGGCTCGGGAAGAAGTTCTCCTTCGTCTGAATGGTCTGCTGATAGGTGCGGTCGTCATCCAAGGAGCCAGCGGCATTGAAACAGAGCACCGCCCAATTCTCTTTCACCGAGTCATTCACCAGATTCAGACTCCGCATCACCAACTCGGCGGCCAATGTACCGGCCTTGCAAAGACGGTCCATCTTGAAGAACTTGGGATACTCCATCCCAATCTTGTTATAAATTTCTGAAAACCAATGTTTTGCAACATCATTCGGCTCATCGGAAGCGGAACGGCACAAAATCAAATCGCCGTTCAGACTCACAAAATCATCCGTAATTCGGGAATAGGAAAGTATCTTCAAATTCTTCATACGGCAAGAAATTTAGTGAACAAAACAGCCGCATTGCTGCCGCCGAATCCGGATATCATCTTAACAAACAGCGGTTTGTCGGTTTTTTCAGGTTGAAGTGCGACATGGATTTCCGCCACCGTTCCAGGGTTTTGCGTTCCAATGGTTGGCAGAATCAGTCCGTTCAGCAATTCGCGGGAAGAGATGACTGTTTCCAGCACACCTGCCGCACCCAACGTGTGACCGAAGTAGCCCTTCAAACTATTGACTGTCAATTTGTTCCATCCCATTCTGTCCAAAGCGACCGACTCCATGTCGTCGTTATATCGCGTGGCCGTTCCATGGGCATTGACGAAAGCGATGTCGGAAACGGAAAGATCTTTTTCAGCGGACACCACACTTTTCAGCGTTTTCAGCAGTCCTTCCGCGGTTCGCGAGGGGGCGGAGATGTGATTGGCGTCGTTGCAAAGCGCAGAGGCGACAATTCCGATTGTATCCATCTTTGTTTCAGCCATTTCAGCGAAGATGATGGTAGCGGCCGCCTCTCCGAGATTGAGCCCGGTGCGGTCTGCATCAAACGGCCTGCAGAAGTC
>ONXT01000269.1 GCA_900321845.1 uncultured Bacteroidales bacterium
AATTATCTGAATATGGGGATTACCATTGAGGGCTTGAAGGAAGATTGTAAGCATTTTAAATCCCTATATGATTTTCAAGCGGCTGTACCGGGGCGGTTCCTTCAGTATTATTCAGACAGAACCACCACGCACGTCTCCTACAATGGCTTGGAAAATCTGGATTTGAACAAGAGTTACCTCTTTATTGCCAATCATCGCGACATTGTGATGGACTCCGCCTATCTGCAGCTCTATTTCTTTCATAATAAGATAAATACCTCCAAAATCGCCATCGGAGACAATTTGGTTTCGACTCCGCTTATGCTGAGTATTGCCAAGTTGAACAAGATGTTTCTGGTAAAACGAAGCGCCACCCTCCGTGAAAACCTCGTCAACTCCAAATTGCTTTCGGAATACATTCACGAAGCCTTGGCTGTGGAGCACGAATCCGTCTGGATTGCCCAGCGCAACGGCCGTACGAAGAACGGCTTCGACCAGACCCAGCAGGGGCTCGTGAAAATGCTCACCTACTTTGATGAGAACCGCGATGTTTTGGATGTTTTAAAGGAGATGCACATCACCCCCATTACGGTTTCTTACGAGTATGAGCCTTGCGACCAACTGAAAGCCAGGGAGTTAGCCCTTTCAGAAAACGAAAAATACGTCAAAAAACCTGGTGAGGACTTTAACAGTGTCTGCCAAGGTGTTTTCGGTTTCAAAGGGAATGTGAATTTTGTCATCGGCAAAGCGATCGATGCCGAGATTGATGAAATTCCCGCCGATTTGCATAAAAATGAGAAAATCAATGCGGTCTGCCAGATCATCGACAAGCAGATTTACGCCAACTATATGTTGTTCGCCAACAATTATATCGCCTACGATTATTTGGAAAACAGCACAGAGTTCGCATCGCATTACACTCCGCAACAAAGGGAGGATTTTTTGAAATACATTGACAAACAATCAATTGTGGAAGATGTGGCTGCGGATAAAATGAAAAAGTATCTGTTCGACATCTACGCCAATCCTGTCAGAACGCATTTTGGCAAGGTTTTCAAACCACAAGAAGAAAATATTGGGTAAAATGAATGAAATGCAACCTCCTTCGTGTAGGAAAATTCTCATTATCAGATTCAGCTCCATCGGAGACATCGTTTTAACCACGCCGATTATTCGTTCTCTCAAGACACAGTTGCCAAATGCCGAAGTGCATTTTTTGGTGAAAAAATCAAACGCCATTCTCCTGGAAAGCAATCCCTACGTGGACAAAGTTCACGTATTTCAAGAAAACGTGAGCCAGATTTTGGCAGAGTTAAAAGAAGAGCGTTTTGATTATATTGTTGATTTACAAAATAATAGACGTTCCCATTACATCATAGCTAAACTTCGTTGTCCTCATAAATCCTTTCCGAAATACAATGTCCGGAAGGCAATACTTGTAGGGGCAAAGATGAATTTTCTGCCGGATGTTCATATCGTGGATCGCTATTTCGAAGCGGCAAAGAGCTTGGGCGTTCATAATGACGGAAAAGGCTTGGATTTTTTCATCCCTGAAAGTGAAAAGTTTGATATTGGGGATTTCCCAGCGCAATTTGAAAATGGTTACGTCGCGGTTGCCGTGGGTGCAAAGCATGCGACGAAGCGCATACCCCCAGAAAAAATTGTGGAAATTGGCAACCTCGTCTATAAGCCGCTCGTGCTTCTCGGCGACAAGTCGGATTTGGCAGTGGCTGAGAAAATTGTTGAGCAATTGAATGATAAAGCATTGAATGCCTGTGGGTTGTATTCAATCAACACAACGGCTTCCATCATAGCGCAAAGCGATTGTGTGCTGACTTCCGACACGGGAATCATGCACATTGCGGCGGCCCTTCACAAACCCATCGCCTCCCTCTGGGGCAACACTGTGCCAGAATTAGGCATGTATCCCTACATTGCGCCCGGTGCTCCGCTTTCCCGTACTTTCGAGGTGCCTTACTTGAACTGCCGACCCTGTTCCAAGTTGGGCTTTGACAAATGCCCGCGACGCAATTTCAAATGTATGAACCTCATCTCATCGTACGAAGTCGCCGACTGGATAAATGGACTCGACGTTGGCATCGATTAAATACCAATAATAATTGAATATAATCCGTCTTATCTTCTTAGCACCTTTTGGGTTTTTATATGGCCTTATCGCGTTGATTCGCAGAAGGTTGTATGAAGGTAACCCTTCACGGCGATTTGTTTCTACTCTGCCAACTATTTGCATAGGCAATCTCGCTGTCGGAGGAACGGGGAAGACTCCTCATGTGGAGTACCTCGTTCGTCTGCTCTCCTCCCAATACCGCGTAGCCAC
>ONXT01000259.1 GCA_900321845.1 uncultured Bacteroidales bacterium
GATGCATTCAACAACTGCGAAGCTCTTGCTGAGATTCACATACCAGCAGGCAGCTATGATAAGTTCAAACGACTCATTCCTGGTTTGGAAGACAAATTTGTGGAATCATGATGAGTAAGATTATTTTTTTGGATATAGATGGGGTGCTGAATACTGAAAGGCAACACGACCGTTGCGTGGACGAAGGAGTAGCTTATGCTGACAATTTCGGCTACGCCTTTGACCCTATTGCAGTCATAAACCTCAAGAAGATTATAGACGATACCGGGGCGGACATCGTAATTTCGTCATCATGGAAATTTTGGGGCCTTTCCACGATGCAGAAATTATGGGCCAGCAGAGATTTACCAGGCAGAATCATCGACGTCACACCTAATACAGTGTCCGACGAACTGCTGCTTGAAATAGATCTCAGCTATATGGAACTGCCAGCTGGAAAAGGCAGCGAAATCAAAGAATGGCTTGACACTAAGGGCAGCGAAGTAACCCACTACGCGATTCTTGACGACGTGCCTGATATGCTGTCCGAACAGGAGTCTCACTTCGTCCAAATCGACCCAAGAGTCGGTATCACTGAAGAGGATGCACAAAAAGTCACCGAGATATTGGCAAAATGATCAAAATCATATAACTTTGCATCCGAATTGAAGAACTCAAAGATTTGAGTATTCGGAAATTTACATCAAGAACGCAGCAATGCGTGCCAACCGAGTTCCAAAGGACAGAGCATCCCAAAGAGCCACGGTGGCGAGCTGAAAAGCAGATGTGGGCTTAACGCCAAAAACTCATATAGCTCAGAAGATAGTAGATTTCCTTATGTGTCGAGACCAAGGCATATAGGGATATTCTTTTTCTCATCCAGCAAGTGTTGTTGTTTGTCGTTAAACCCACCCGAAATACGGGATTACAAACTTTATTGTTTAACGATTTAATAACAGCACAACAATGGAACAAAAAAGAAAAACAAGGTGTGAGGGATTTGAGCATATTCTCCTTCACATCCCACACAGCTCAACGCAATTCCCCGAGAACATCCCACACACATTCAGCGACCTTGATGTTGACGAGAGGCTTCTTGTCGATTATTACACTGATGAGTTGTTTATGCCTGATGAAGAAAGGTGGCAGATTCATAACGTAATATTCCCCTACTGCCGCCTCTATTGCGATGTCGAGCGACTGATCAATGACCCATTAGAAGAAAACGGATTAGGAATTTCATACAGAAGATGGGTGCCATGCGTCAATGGTCATGGGCAGATTTGTCGTTCTTTCAGCACAAAAGAACAGGCATTCAAGTTATACGCCGATTACCATGCTCAGGTCTCAAAACAAATAGTTGAACTAGGGAACTACTTGTTGCTGATCGATTGTCACAGTTTCTCAAGTCAGCCAAATCTATTGAATAGCAACCTTCCAGATATTGACATCTGCATCGGTTATAACGACGATGCTACTTGCCCGAACAGGGTCGTCATCGGTAAAATTAAGCAGCATTTCTTGTCTTGCGGATACAAGATTGGCATAAATACACCATTCTCAAATAGTAAGACCTTTGAAGTGCCGGTAGAATACCATTCCGTGATGATTGAAGTGAACAAGTGCCTGTACATGAACGAGCAGACACTTGAGAAAACCGACGGATTCGACCAACTGAAGGCAGACATCCAATCACTTTACGAAAAGCTGTTGCAACGAAGCAAATAGACATAGAATTGAACATATAAAAACCGCCGAATGGCGGTTCTTTTTCATCGGGAATGAGGGCAATCCATCCTTGCATATTCTTTGATTTGGGTCTATAAGCCTTTAATCAATCAAGCATTACCGCTTTGATGCGGGACAAGGCTTCACGGCATCGTTGACGAAACTGTAGAATGTTGCTGTGCATGAAATTGCCACAGTTTAGTCCCCACACATCAATGCCTTGTTGACGTGCCATATAAATGAATCGCTCATTGTGGAACCGCTGAGAAACCACGATGTAAGGTTGTCCTCCAGTGAATTCGGCTGCATGTTTCGCCGACTCAAGCGTGTGGGATCCGTTGAAATCAAGTGATATTACTTCAGCGGGAATACCTTCTGCAATAAGCGTGTCGGCCATCCATCGTGGTTCGTTATAATCTACACTAGCACTGTCTCCAGTGATGTATATACGCTTGATCTTGCCCGCTCGATAGAGGTCAAAGATTCCATTGATGCGAGGTCTGAAATACGGGTTAACGTCAGTGTAACGCCCTCTAATGCTTGTACCAAGCAGAACCCCGGTTTCACACTCTGGCAATGAATCAATACTTTCAAAGCATCGGTCGGCAGAAGCACCGACAACCTTAGCATTGCAAACATATATCATGCCTGCTATAGCTACAACGGAGATCAAAATGATTCTCGTTATAATTCTAATCGTTTTAGATTTGGTCATTGCTATCAAAATTATTCTTTGCAAAGATAACGAATCTACACTATATATGCAAGGCAGATGATGAGAGACCTTCATTCATTTATGCGAAAAAAAGAAGAGCGACACCAACACCTCTTCGGCACTGATATCGCACTTCAAATGAAGTGTTGCCATTAATATAAAAATTAGCGGAGGTATTGTACCCACTTTGGGTTCCAAGGGCATAATCCAGAGTAGTCAATCAATCAATGAAACACTTTCACCACATAACAGATTTTTTAAGGCAAGGTGAAGCCCATCTTGCGGGGTTTGTCGGTGGGTTGCATCGTTTCGGCCTTGCAGTAGTCCATGAGGGCGGAGAGGCGTTCGGTGTTGCTGCTGTCGCCATACAGGACTCGGTTGATGGTGTCTTTACGGGCAATATTCTCAATCTGGCCGCCGCTAAGCTCATAGGCTTGGGCCAAAACATTAGCATCACTCTCACTCAGACCAGACACCATACTTTGCCAAATGCGACTGCGAACCCTGGCGTTGGGCTTTTCAAACTCGATTTTATACAGGAAACGACGTTCAAATGCACCGTCCAGATTTGTGGCGAGGTTGGTCGTGGCGATTAGGATACCATTCAAATCTTCCATCTCCTGCAAGATGATGTTCTGAATGGTGTTCTCCATCTTGTCCACGGCATTCTCAGCTCCGTTCTTGCGCACCCCGAAGATGGCATCGGCCTCGTTGAACAACAGGATGGGTGCAACGTCGCTTCGCCTGACCATTTCGCGGTACTTGTCAAAAAGCGCCTTGATGTTCTTTTCGCTGTCACCC
>ONXT01000258.1 GCA_900321845.1 uncultured Bacteroidales bacterium
CCATGCAATTCCAGTACCAATACTACCGAGGTGCCCAAAACGCCAACATCTCCGATTACTACACCTCAACCACAGACTATGACAAGCACAAAATCCACTGTCTAATCCACTGTAATCCAACCGATTGGATACAATTAAAAACAGAAGTCGATTACTTGGTGAATGTTGGGACGACGGACGGACACAAACAGGGATTCCTCCTGTTTCAAGATGTTGACTTTGATTTCTCCAAATGGAATCTGGGTATCCAGCTGCGAGTGGCCTTCTTTGACACCGACAGTTATAACGAACGAATCTACGCATACGAAAAGGATGTCCTTTATACCTTCACCATCAACGGCTACTACGGCAAGGGCATCCGATACTATCTCATGCTGAAGTACAGCTACGCTTTTTTCGACATCCAAGCCCGACTGGCACAGACCTTCTTTGACGACCGAGACTCCATCAGTTCAGGCCAAACGCTCATTCAAGGAAAGACCAAAACCGAAGTGCGCGCGCAAATCATCTTCCATTTCTGAAATTCGAAAATAATTCTACAAATATCTCGTTTATGACTACGTTCACATCCACACAACGCATTATGGCCGAGGTTTCCATTTCGCAACTACTTGAAGCATTCATCAAGCGCAACCATCGCGAAGATGAGTTCAAAGAGCACTCTGCCGCCAACCTGTTCCTTCAATTGGTGCCGGAAAGCCAGCGGGCACTGATTCAAAAAGTATGGTGCGAAAATGGGAAACTGTTCGTAAAGACCACCAATGCGAGTTTCCGCTTCGAGTTGAGAAACCAAAGGTCTTCCTATTTGGAACAGATTAACCAAAAGCTGGAAAAAGAGGTCGTGAAAGAGATTGTGCTTCGTTAACCGTACGACTTTTTGCAAAAATAGATGTACTTTTGCACGCTTAAAAACCGCCAAGATGGTATTGGACATTATCATTCTCATTCCACTTTTGTGGGCTGCCTTCAAAGGATTCCAGAACGGCCTTATCAAAGAGGTGTGTTCATTGGTGGCTTTGTGCGGCGGCATTTACCTCGCCTATCATCTATCCGATTGGCTATCAACGAAATTGGATTTCACGGACTCTAAATTGGTTGCCTTCGCCATTATCTTTATCGCGGTGGTCATCCTCACCTTCGTGGTTGGCAACCTCGTGGGCAAGGTGGTGAAGTGGGCCTTGCCGGGTATTCTTGACAAGATTTTCGGAGTGCTTTTCGGCGCGCTGAAAATCTGGGTGATCTGCGCCATTACCATCTCTTTTGTCAAGAGCATTGATTCGAAGAATGTATTTATCAGCGAGGAAACAGTCGGCAATTCCAGATTATTCCCCTACATAGAAAAAACCGTCGATTTTTGGGACAACTACCAAAAGGAGAGGGAAAAACCGATGGATGCCGACGACTCGAATTCCCCTGAAGACGAGGACACCTACGATATGTGAAGATTCCCGCCATGAGCAACAACGCTGAACGCATCCACCGTATTTTAAAAGAGCACTGGGGCTACGACCAGTTCCGCCCACTGCAGGAAGATATCATCTTGTCGGTACTGGAGGGGAAGGACACCATGGCGCTGCTCCCGACCGGCGGCGGGAAATCCATCTGCTTTCAAGTACCCGCACTGGCCATGAGAGGACTCTGCATCGTGGTCTCCCCGCTCATCGCGCTGATGAAAGACCAAGTGGCCAACCTGAAGAAAAAGGGAGTCAAAGCCACGGCAATTTTTTCCGGAATGCCTCAAGAAAAGATACGGGGTGTTGTGGACAACTGCTTGTTTGACAAAGAGTTGAAATTCCTGTACGTCTCGCCCGAAAGGTTGAAGACCGAACTGTTCCGTGTGAACCTTCCAAGGATGAACGTCTCGATGATTGCCGTAGATGAAGCCCACTGCATCTCCCAGTGGGGCTACGACTTCCGGCCACCCTATCTCGAAATTGCCGAAATCCGAAAGCATTTTCCCAAAGCACCGGTACTTGCGTTGACCGCCACCGCCACCCCCGAAGTGGTGAAAGACATTCAGGAGAAGCTGAAGTTCCCGAGGGAAAACGTATTCCAAAAGAGTTTCAAACGCGATAATCTCACCTATTATGTTGTAAAAGAGCAGGATAAGCAAGGAAGAATGCTGCGGATCATCTCTCGCTATCCGGGTACGGGCATCGTGTATGTGCGCAACCGGCGGAAGACAGAGGAAACCGCCAAGTTCCTGCTCCGCAACGGCATCAGCGCGGATTTCTATCATGCCGGCCTTGACGGCGCAACCCGCGATCGCAAACAGCAAGCGTGGATGGACGGGAAAACACGCGTCATTGTTTCCACCAACGCCTTCGGCATGGGCATCGACAAACCCGATGTGCGTTTCGTCATCCATATCGACATTCCTGACACCATCGAGGGCTACTTCCAAGAAGCCGGCCGCGGAGGGCGCGACCTCAAACCCTCCATCGCCGTTCTCCTCTACGACGACAGCGACATCCGCGAACTCATGAGAAACTTCAATACCTCTTTCCCACCCATCGACTTCATCAAACAGATTTACAAGGACTTGTGTGAGCAATTCCGCGTTGCCATACACAGCGGACAGGGTGAATCCTTCCCGTTAGACATCCCGACCTTCGCCCACCAGCACAAGTACAACTCCCTTGAAGTCTATAATGCCATCAAACTAATCGAAAAGACCGGCGTAATCAGCTACTCCGACGACAACTACGAACCCTCCAAACTGAAATTTCTGCTCACACAAGAGAACTTCAAGATATTGGAAAACAGCGAATTCTACCAAAAAGCCAAACCGTTCATCCAACTTCTGCTTCGTTCCTACAGCGGACTTTTCAGCAATTACCAAATCATTGACGAAAAGGAAATCGCGCAGCGGTTCGACTGTTCCGAAGCGATGGTCGTTAAGAAATTAGAGTACCTCACCAAAATCGGATACGTTGATTATCAGAAACATACGACACTACCCAAAATACACTTCGTCACCAACCGAGTGGACGAGACCTATATGTTCCACGATCCGAACGTCTATTTCAAACGGAAAGAGGTGGCGGAAAAGCGCTTGAAGTCGGTCATGGAATATGTACAGCACGACTCGATCTGCCGGAGCCGGCTGCTGCTCGCCTACTTCGGGGAGAAGAACAGTGCAGACTGCGGTTCTTGCGACATCTGTCTGAAAAACAAGCGGCTGCGACTTTCGCAAGCGGAATTCGACCAAATTGCGGAAGCGGTCAGGGCCATCCGTCCCCCAACCAAGGACATCAAGCTGATTGTCAAACAATTGTGTACCCAATTTGATGAAGACAAAATCGTCAAGGTGGTGCGATGGCTGGTGGACAACAGGAAGTTGAGAGTTGAAAATTGAAAATTGAAAGTTGTATAGTAACTGTTGCGATAATCTTTAACAATCGCTGAAAATGCTTTGACGCACAGAGTGTTATAGCTATTTGTCGAATTTACGATTTGAAATCAATTCCGTTTTACGCACGACAAGCGCGGTCGCGAAAACTGAGGGTGACTAAAAAGTAGTCATCCTCTTTCTTTTTGCATTTTTCGCAAAGTTGCTTCCGACATTCCATTTCAATATTTTTCTGAC
>ONXT01000257.1 GCA_900321845.1 uncultured Bacteroidales bacterium
AATATCACCCCTTCGGGGTGGACTCCTCCCATTTATCAATGGGCCGCCATGCTACGACGGCCCTACACACCCCTTCATCCCTTCATCCTTTCATCTTTTCATCTCTTCATCCTTTAATCTTTTCATCTCTTCATCTACAATCTTTCAGTTTTCAATTCTCAGTTTGATGAACTTGTCGTATCTTTGCAGCCATTTTCAGCGTGTGCAATAATCGCGGGCGCGAAACGTTTCTTTTTATTGCTTGAATGGGAAATCTTACATTATTATAAAATGAAAAACTGGAAGAACTTTCTTCTCATCGTCCTTGCGATGGGACTGGCCTTCAGCCTTAATGCACAAGAGGAACCCTCTTGGAAACAGACACTTCCGCGGCACGACATCCAGTTCGGCATCGGCGACCCTGCCCTCCTTTTCCTGAACAATACGGACATCTGCATCGGCTGCGACTACTACCCCCTCCAACAGAATGCCGACAGCTGGTTCACCGACTACGTGAACACCCTCACGTTTGCCGCTCCCACCATCAACTTCGAGTACCGCTACCGCTTTGCCAAGTGGTTCTGGTTCGGCGCCGCCACCTCCTTCACCCCCATCATCAACAAATGGAGCAAACAGGAGCCCGGCAATGAGTTCACCGACCATCTGTATTTTATCAGCATTATGCCGTCCGTGCGTTTTTCATGGCTTAACAAAGAGTACGTCACCCTATACTCCGGCCTGTCAATCGGTTGTATGGTGGTCACCGGCAGCAAGTATCTGCCGGAAGAACGGGCAACCAAACAACAGACCTGGGCAAACTTTACGGGCCAGCTGACGGCCGTCGGCGTGCAGGTCGGCAAGAAATGGTACGGCTTCACCGAAGTCGGTTTCGGCGCACAGGGATTTGTCAAGGGCGGCTTCGGCTACAAATTCCAAAGCAAGGAGAAAAAGAGAGAATAGTCTTCTATCATTTTTATAATCAATAATTTAAGAAGAAATGAAAAAGATAGCAATCATTCTCAGCATAGTGGCAGCCGTTTGTTGCGGCTGCTGGAAGACAGAAGGCTTTGAGATGCCCCAGTATGGCATCTACCGTTCGTGGGAGTTCGCTACACGCAACGTTCTCACCAATTATGTGGAACTGGCCTTCATCGGCAATGCGTGGATCAATGGCGACGACAGCGTGCGCCGCGCCATTGAGGACGAATACCTTCCCTACCAGCGAATCCGCCACGAAGGGGGCAACGAATACGGCATTTACAACGGCTCAACGCTGCAGCTGCTCATCAACACGGGCGGGAAAGCGATTGATGAAGCCGATGCCAACTGGCTGATCACCAACTACCAAGGTGGTACTGATTATGATGGAACGCGCCCGATATTCTGCTACAGCGGCAAGCACACCCGTCTGGAGATCCGACACACGGGCGTCAACGAATGGAACGTGCGCCTCGACAGTGTCAGCTGTGACGGCAGCACCTCCGACTGGACGATTTCCGTGCCCGGCACCGAAACCCCGGTGAGCCTCACCGACATCCCCTACACGTTCAACGGCAGCGGCATCTACATGCTCGACGGCACCTCCGTTGACGGCAACTACACGCGCAGCCCCATCACCATGCGCTACACCGTCACCGAGACCCTGAACCATAAGGTGGGAACTCCGGCCACCTTTGAGTCCGGCATCTTGGACATCATCGTTTCCAAAGCGGATTGCGATGACAGAGCGGTCCGCGTCGATTTCAGCACGGGAGACTACATTCTAACGAGCCACTAATTCGCATTTGTTTTAAAATTTTGCTATAAATATCAATATGAAAAAAGACATTGTTCAAATATCCACTGCTGCATTGAAAGACGGAACGGATGAATATCGATTTTCCATTGACTTCTATGTTTTCCCTAAAGATGGAAGGTATGTGTCGTATTGTCCGTCTCTCGATCTCACCACAACGGGGGGAAACTTCAATGAAGCTGTTGGCAACTTTTGTGAATGCTTCCAGTTGTACGTTGAATGCTGCGTGGAAGCAGGAACACTTTGGGAGGATTTG